>DAHXPE010000203.1 GCA_027364495.1 Candidatus Heimdallarchaeota archaeon
TTATAGAATTTGTTGGATTACGTAATCGAAAAAAAAATTTTAACCTTACGTAGAATTATACTATATTGTGACTAATTAAGGTGGAAATGAATTTTTATCCAATTAGAATCGTGTTGTTCATATAAAAGAGCATTTTTTCTAAAAAGATTGGCAGTTGAAAAATCTACATTAAATGCATATATTGTAATTAATGAAGTTGGTATGAAAATCAGAGTCATCATTATATAAACGTGAATTAAGGCAAGAGATCCAACTAATAAGATAACCATTAATAATGAAAAAATATTTTTCCAAAGAAGCGAATAAACTCTAACTTTTGCGATTAAAAAAGCATAGAATGGAATAAAAACAATTCCAAAAAGTAAATATGCCTCATTTAAGGTATTGGAAAACATATATAATAAAGCAAAAATCGATAAAATGAGAGAAATGACGTTTAAGAAAATTGCGATTTTAAAAAAATTATACGAGCCAACATCGACTTTTTTAAACATTGTTGTAGCTGATTTATCAAACAATAATAATAATAAAGTAAGAACATTTAATACGATCACGAAAGCTCCAAGAAGATTAACTTGCAAAGTATATAAGGAATAAATAATATAAGTTGGAGCTGTGATAAACATTAAAATTTTACCATTAACTTTTAATAATTGAAGAGCCAGTAAATTAGCTAAAATCCATAAAACAAAAGCATAGAAAAGAAGAATAAATGTGGAACCGTCTTTGAACATTGCTGGTATATTTGAAATACCAAAATAAATTAAATAAATATATTGTAATAATAATATTAGATCTAATTTCCATAAATTTCTTTTAAAAGAATTTTTAAATAAATTATTAGCTTTTTTATCAAAAATCATGGAATAAATTGTCAAAATAGGAACAACAAAATAAATAATTAAAAAGAAAAATTTTCCCAGCAAGGTAAAAATATAAACTCCGATAGCTAAAGTTATTAGAATTAACATGATTCTTGAGATATTATCGTAATAATGAACACCTACTAATACTATTCCATAGCAACAAAATATGAATAAATAAGTAAATCCTGTTTGAGGCTTATAAGTTATAAAAAATAGCGAAAGACTGCCAATTATGAAAACAATAATATAGTTAAGATAATATGTGCCTAAATACAATTTTGATCTTTTTCGAATTTTAGATTGCTCATCTACGAACATAATTTTTTACACTAGCATTTTTGTCTTTTAATAATTTTATTTCAAATAATTTAGGGCTTTAATATTTATTAACTATCGGATAGGTGAAAAAAAAAAGGCTCATTTAAATAAGGAAAATATACCTTTTTTTAATTAAAAAAGAGAAACAAAAGGTCGTACTACTTCTTTTATAATGATGAAATTATTGAACAAACTTTTGTTGAATCTAAAATATTATATACGCTTATTTTTGGTGGCTGTTTTAGTTAAAATATAGAAAATAATAGCCAATGCGATTCGTTTTTTAAATCAGGAAATTTTAATTTCTATGAAAATGAACCATTTTCCATGTACCCTTTTCTTTATGATAAATACGAGTTTCATGTCGTGTACTTAATTTGGATTGACCGTCTATATAGGAAGAATTTATTATTGTATAGGCAATATAAGCAGAATCAAAGTAAACATGAACTACTGGATTTACAATTTCAAAGTGGTAATTTTTTGGTTTTGTATTGCTTATGAAAAAAAGATGAAAATCAAGACCAACCACAATATTACTACTTGTTTCAGGTTCAATTGCAGTCAGTTTTTCACTGCAAAGTAATTTATATTTTTCTACATCACCTTTTCGAATAGCATGGAGTAATTCGTTATTTAAATCATAAATTTCTTGTTCTTCAGCTGAGAATGTCATGTTTTCTTACTTACCTATTTCTTGAAGCATTAGTTTGATAACTTCTTTAGACCCTTCAAAATTTTCAATCCGTAAACGTTCATTTTGAGAGTGAGCACCATCTGATGATTGACCAGTAGATATTCCAATAGCTGGGGTTTTGAATAATTTTTCCATAAATGGGATTATCGGTATAGAGCCTCCAGATCGAACGTAAGCTGGTTCCATCTTCCAATATTCACGAATGGCTTTAGTATTGGCTTTAAAAAGAAAATTATTGATATCACCGTACCACCAATCACCAAAAAATGTTCTAACAGCTAATTTGTTAGGAGATTTCAATTTAGCAAATTCTTTGGTTAAATACTTTTCAAATAACTTAGCTATTTCTTCTGCTTTCTGATCAGGTACAAGTCTTATACTTGCCTTCCCTATTACCTTAGCCGGAATAACAGTTTTGGAGCCTGGACCATAAAAAGCTCCTTCAATACCATGAATAGAAAGACTTGGATTTCGCCATAAATTCATTAACAAAGATTTAGGATCTTCATTTTGCCATTTAGTCGTGTAACCAATAGATTGTTTAAATTCCTTTATATTAAATTCAATGTTATCATATAATTTCTTTTCTTCATCCGTTAATGGTTTAACTGAATCATAAACTCCTTCAACTAAAATTTTACCATCAAGTGAAATTAACCTGGATAAAAGATTAACTAAATCAACCATAGGTTCTCGGAATGCTCCTCCAAATTGACCTGAATGTTGGTCTTTATCAGGTCCACTTATCTCTATAGAAGCACCGCACAATCCACGAAATCCATAGTCCATACTTGGTACGCGATCACCAAACCAAGCAGTATCACAAACCATTAGCCCATCTATTTTAGGGAAATACTTATACTCTTTAGCAACGGTTTCTTCAAATCCACTACTTCCAGATTCTTCTTCTCCTTCGTATAACCAGCAGACATTCACAGGTAGATTTCCAGACTGTTGTAATTCTTTAATAGCTTGATTAACAACTACAATTGGTCCTTTATCATCGCTGGTTCCTCTCCCATACAGATAACCGTCCTGTTCTACAACTGTAAAAGGTTCAGTAGACCAACCATCCTCATTTAAAGCTGGTTGAACATCATAATGGCAATAAAACATAATTGTTTTTTTAGTAGAATCAGAACCAAATTTACCAAAAATTAACGGATTTCGACCTTTGACAGCGTTAGAAACAAGTTTTGCATCAGCACCAAGTTCTTTTAATTTGGATAGTACTAAATCAGCAGTTTTAAGACAATCTTGTTTTTTACCCGGATCTGAACTAACAGATGGAATACTAATAAGTTTTTTGAGGTAATTTTTCATTTCTTCAGACATAAACAATCACATTTTTGTCATTGTAATTTAATTTCAACTTTTTAAAAAAAAATACAAAAAGTTTATGTTTAACTTTTAAAGAACTTAATTAATTCTTTTATTGTTTTAATTATCTAAAAGAATTTTGAGGATATTTTACCAAATGAAAGTTATTTCATTAAATGTAAGTAATCTTAAGGAAATACCATGGGACGGAAAAATGATTCAAACTGGTATATTTAAAGAGCCAGTTACAAAGGCTTTAGAAGTAAAAGGAATAAATATTGTGGGTGATGATCAAGGAAATAGAAAGACTCATGGTGGGCCAGACAGAGTCGTTTATTCTTATGCGATGGAATACTATGACTATTGGAATAAGCAGTATCCGGACAAAAATCTGCCTTTTGGTATGTTTGGAGAAAATCTAACTACCGAAGGATTATTTGAAAATAAAATTCAAATTGGAGACATTTTTAAAATAGGAACAGCGGAAATAATGGCTGTTCAACCACGAATGCCATGTTATAGATTAGGAATCAAGTTTGATGATCAAAAAGTTATAGATAAATATCTTGAAACAGATTATTGTGGCATTTTTTATAAAGTAGTTAAAGAAGGGAAAATAAAATCGCATGATGAAATAAAATTAGTAAAAAATGATCCTGAATCGATGACAATTGTTGAAATTTATCATCTTATGCAGGAAAAAGGGAATCGCGAAACAGTTCAAAAAGCATTAAAATTAGAGCACTTACCAGATAAATTAAAAGTTAGATTTCAACAATTATTAGAAACTAAAACTACTTAGTATTGTTTTGATTAAATAAATTTTCAAGACTTCAATTTATTAAAAAATTCAGAATTAATTTTACCAAATCTTATAACATGAATCTAAATTAAAAAAATTTTTCAAAGTTCGATTGATTTATGAAGCCTTGGGATAAGAAATAAAATCACGCTTTTTACTATAAAAAAAATCGTGGCACATTTTATTCATTTCTAAGAAGAAGAATTAAATTCGACTTAATCAAAATTTGGTGATATAATATTCTATTTAAGATTCTATTACTTGGCGATGCAGGTGTCGGTAAAACATCCTCTATAAAATCATTCATGGATGAGAAACTTAACAAGGATTATTTAGCTACAATAGGAGTAGATGTTACAACAGTTAAAATTTCTTTAAATAATAATGAATTAATTACTTTGACAGTGTGGGATTTAGCGGGTCAGGATAGATTTCAAAAAATTCGTGGTCAATTTTATCTGGGATCGGTATTAGGTTTATTAATATTTGATGTTACTAATAAAGAATCTTTTATGAATTTAAATAATTGGATTGAAGAGGCGGAATCATCACTTGTTAAGACAATTCCCTTGTTTTTAATTGGAAACAAAATTGATTTACCCAAAAGAATTGTATCTAAAGTTGAAATGGAGGATTTTAAAAAGAAAAATAATCTCATAAAAGCTATTTATGAAACAAGTGCTTTAACAGGTGAAGGAATCAAAAATCTTTTCCATTCATCAGCAGAATTTATCTATAATCAATATGTTGCTGAAAACCCGTTAATTGTTAATAATCATATCCCTTTAAAAAAGGAAACTGTCACATCAAAATCTCCTAAGGAAATAGGTAAAAAATTACCTAAAAAATCAAAGAAAAAAGCAATAAAAAAATCTTCTAAAAAATCTTCAAAAAAAACTGAAACAAAAACAACAAAAAAATCTAAAAAGAAAGATAAATAGGTTTTATTTTTTTAATTAAGTGGTTATTCTCTTGTTGGATCAAACAAGTCTGAAAATTTCTTAAAATCAGAAAAATTATTGAAAACTTGAATAAAAGAACCTTTCCAAAGAAAATAGATTTTATCAACCTGTTTTAATAAATCATAATCATGCGTTGCTATTATTAAAGTCGATTCTTTTGCTAAATTACTTAACAATGAAGAAAACTCTTTTTTACTCCAAGGATCTAAACCAATTGTTGGTTCATCTAAAATCAAAATCTCAGGGCTTGTTACTAAGGCACCAGCTATCGAAACTTTCTTTTTTTCTCCAAACGAAAGTGAAAAGAAACTTCTTCCAGCTAAATAGGTGATTTTAAGTTTATGCATTACCATTTGGACTTTTTCGTCAATTTCACTACTATTGAAACCTAAATTTCGCAATCCGAATGCAATATCTTCCTCTACTCTTGGAAAAAAAACTTGTTCATCTGGGTTTTGAAACACTAAACCAATTGAATGTAATAGATCCCTTTGGTTAGAAACAATTCTTTGTTTGTACAAAAAAGTTCCTTCAAAAGGCTTTAATAAACCAATCAACAATTTCAAAAATGTTGTTTTTCCAGCACCATTCGGTCCAACTATCGCTACTGCTTCATTTTTACTAATTGAAAAGTTTAAATTGTTTATGATTTTGTTTTCAGACTTTTTATTATAACTAAATGTAAGTTTTTTGATTTCTATTAATTGTGATAATCTTGTGTCAGTAATCATATTATGAAAATTCACCTAAAGGTAAAAATTTTAATTGTACCATTATTAATAAGATTACGTTGCTTAATAAAGTGATCCAAAGTAATCTCAATCCTTGAAATGACCAATTAATAGTTGCATGGTAAAGTGTTCCGTTAAATCCCCTAACAATAAGAGCGTCCCTTCTTTGACTATTTTTTATCAAAGTCCTAATCAATATACCTCCAATCATGTAGCCAATAATTTGATATGAACGTAAACTAGTACCAAGGCGTTCTCCATAACTTCTTATATATCTAGCATCTAAAATTCTTTCAGCTTCTTTTTGTAAATCAATTGTAGAGCGGTACATGAAAAGCAAAACATTAACAAGAACATTAGGCATTTTCAAACTCTCAAAAGCATAAATAATATCCAAAAAAGAATCTTCTGATTCAATTAGCAAAAGCGTGTTATAAATGAATAAAAATGTTTTAAAAAAATAGAAAATCACTAATTCAATTTTAGAATATTTTATTAATGTCTTGCCAAAACTAATAAGCCCTTGACTTGGATATGCAAGATAAACTAATAATACTAAAGAAACAAGTAATGGGAGCGTTAATAAAAATTTTTTAATGATTTCATACACATTTGCACGATATACAAAAGTTAAAATAAGTAGCATAATTCCAAATAATAGTAGTAACTCAAAGCTAATTAATAATGTTAGCACAATACTGTTACTTATAAGGATAATTATTTTAGATTTAGTATCAATTGCTTTATTTCCACGGTGAACATGCCATCCTAATCCTTGTGAATGACCTAAATGATGAGCTCCAGACATGATTAAATATCAATATCCTTATCAAAATACAAATTATTGGTGTAAATGGCTAAATTACTTTTTCTCTTTTTTGAATAAAGGAAGCTGGAATAAAATAAAAGCTTAAAATTATTAATATTCCAAAGAAGGCTGATAATATAGTTCCAACCACTGATCCTAGTCCTAAAAAATCATATCCATTGGCAATTCCTAATTCAAAATAATAACTACTGATAGATGGAAATAATTGTTGACTTGCTGACTCTAATCCGTCAGGATTTGTAAAGGAAAAAAGCGAAAGTACTGATAACAATAAAATTAATACTCCCAGTCCAAATAATGGTTTATTCGTTGATTTTAAACTCGATAAGAATGAAATTTTTTCTTTTGTTATGTTTTGGTCAAATGGAAATTCAGAAACTTTTAGGTAATATATAATTCCAACAGTTATAGCACCTTCAATTAGCCCAATCAAAAAGTGATAACCAAGAACAAGAGGCAATCCAACACTTAAGGTAGTCTTATTTGAAAAAACTAATTCTAAAGTAGCAAAGAAAGAAGCAATAACTACTGAAAAAAATGCTGCTAAATAAATACGAACGTAATATTCAATATTAGACATATTTTCTCTGTTTTTTACTTTCTTAATTATATAAGCGGTTGTAGTTGTTGCGATACCCATATTAAACATATTAGCACCTAATGCTATTATTCCACCGTCAGCAAAAACAAAAGCTTGAACAAATAAAACAGAAAACATGGTAATAATTGCTCCGGGAAATCCTAAAACATAAACTGCTAACGCTCCACCCAGTAAATGTCCAGTTGTTCCTCCAGCTATTGGAAAATTAAACATCTGAGCTACAAAAATAACTGAAGCAATAGCTCCAATATTAGATGTCTTTTCCAAATCTTTTGTTATTCTTGAAATAGCGAAAGATAAAACAATTAATGTAATAGACCATGTTATTAATATTACAACTAAATCCAACCAACCATCTGGAATATGCATTAATATTCAGACCTATTTTTAACTAAGTAATTCTAAAATTAATTAAAAATAAGTATTATCATACGAATTTATAAATTTATCATACTTTCATGTAGTTAAATTTTCGGTATTAAGAGATCAGAAAAAAAGGATAAACCCTTAATACTTCTTAAAGTATCATTTAATGACTTTAATTGTGGTAAATTTCCTTTAAGTATAGCAACTTCAAAGCATTTTTCATGATCAAGATGAATATGAGTTGTACTACTTATAATTTCATCACTATCATGTTGAACATTCATAATATCTGAAACAACCCTGTTATCATTATGATTATACATATATGAGCTAATACCTATACCTGGACCAGTATAATCTAATTTTTTGGTATTAGAAAGTATCCAGCTTGATAAAGCTTCCCTTACGATCATAGATCTATTCATATTTAGTGAATGTCCTATTCTTTCAATTTCATCAATTAAATTATTAGGGAGAGTAAAGCTATATCTTTCTAAACTCTCAGATTTTTCTTCTATGTTTTCTTCTGTTTTACTAATTTTTTCTTCATTCATTCTTTATCAAGATCCTTTCATAGCTTATTGGATAACCTAGAATAAGATTTCAAAAGAATTCAAATTTAGGATAAGTTTTGTAATTATCATTTATCTAGGAATTTTAATGAATTTTTTTAATTAAATAAAATTGGAATATTTTCATAAAATAAAAGCATATTCTTCAATATTGTTTGCATTTCTTGAAGAATTTTGATATTTTGAGAGTAACAAAACATCATTTAAATAAGACTGTTTTGGATATAAATAAAATTATTGATGATTTAATATTGGATTTTATATTGAAATTAAAACAAGAAATATTAAAATTTCAATTCAGAACAATTTAGATAAATGAATGTAAGGAAGATAATCAATTAATTTTTCAAGTATGGATAAATTTATTATTTAATACTTTAAAATACATATGAATGCAAGAGAATCAAAAACTTGAAATTGGTCCATTAAAAAATTCAAATATTACTTCTTATTTTATTAAAACCATGTTATTTTAATCTTTCTTTATTTTGAATGGTTGATTTTGCTAGTAAATTTTCAAATAATCAGCGAGCGAATTCATTATTATTTATTTGATAAAAATATTTAAATTCTAATTTAGAAACCATGTACAATAAAGAAGTGTTATAATGTCATCTGATTTACGTCCTAATAGTCCGATAAGTAATAATATTCATTGGGTTAAAGATCGTTTTGTTAATGCTTATGTTATTAATAATCCTGATTCCATTACCCTAATTGATACTGCCATGAATAAAAAAGCAGTTGCAATACAGAATTATATTTCTAAAGAATTAGAAAATAAACCTATTTCAAATATTTATCTTACTCATCATCATAGCGATCATATGGGTGGGCTTCATTTTCTTAATGAACATCATCACCCCCATGTTTACGCTTCAGAAATAGACAGCGAGATTATTACAGGGAAAAGGGCTCCTCCTAAACCAAATTTTTTTATTCTTAAACTTTTGTATCCTTTAGTAAAACCAATGTTAACTGCAAAACCAATTTCTTCAACTGAGATACTAACAGACAATCAAACAATTCAAAATATGCAAGTTTATCACTTACCAGGTCATACAATGGGATCAGTAGGTTATTTAAAAGAAAACGTTTTTTTTGGTGGGGATGCTTGTCGAGTTGATGATAAGAAAAATGAAATTATAATTGGTGCAAAAATTTTTACAGAATCAATGACAGATTCATTTAAAAGTTTAGAACGTATTTCAAAAATAGATTTTGATATCTTACTCGTTGGACATGGTACACCTATTTTACAAGATGCAAAAATGCGTGTATTAGATGCAGTTGAAAAATTAGTTCCTAAATAAGGTCTTATGATAAAATTTTCATTAATGCTCTATCTTTTTTTACAAAATTAGCTTGATTTATCATGAATACAACCACTGATATCTTGATTATTAAAAATAATTATAAATTATCCTTTACTCTATATAAACCTGAAGATAAATTAGTAAAAAATATAACAGTTCTTATCAGTCCCGCAATGGCAGTTTTACAACGCTATTACAAACTTTTTTCAGAATATTTGTGTAACAAGGGGTATTATGCGATTACTTTCGATCAAATCGGGACGGGAGAATCAAAATTTGATCCCAATGATAAAGATATTAATTATGATGATTGGGGTAGATTAGTTATTGAAATACTTATTAATTGGATTAAGACTAATCTTAAAACAGAAATTTATTATGTTGCTCATTCAGCCGGTGGGCAACTCTTAGGAATTGCTCCTTCATCTAAAACGGTATCTAAAATATTCATTATTAGTTCAGGAATTGGTTATTGGAAATATTGGCCTTTTCCGCGAAAATATTACTATTTCATAGCTTGGTATTTATTTTTACCTATAATTCTCAAAATTTACGGTTATGCTCCTAAATTTGTTATGAAAGAGGAGGTCCCCATAGGTATTATTAGCCAATGGCTTTTTTGGACTCGTAAAAAGAGATTTATGCTTGATGATCCTACAATTAAAAATTATTTTAATGAAATTAATGCAGATGTCATGTATTTAGCTTTTAGTGACGACACATGGGCTCCTTTTAAAAGTGCAAAAGCGTTAGCTTCCTTTTACCCACCCGATAAAGTAGATTTTAAATATATTAATCCAAAAGAGTATAATCTTAAAAATATTGGTCATTTTGGCTTTTTCAGAAGTAAATATAAGGATACCCTTTGGCAAATTCTTGAACTATAATTTCTTTAATCGGTAAGAAATTTACTACCTGTATTTTACTAAATCAACAGATTCTGTTCTATAATATAATTCCGAAATCTTTAAAAGAAGCTATCGATTATTTTTAAAAAAAAAATTTTGTCTTTTGAAATAGAAAGATGATTTAGTATGAGCAGGAAAAAATTCTTCGCAATTAATTTCATTATATTATTTTTACTAAGTATTCTGTTTATTAAGGTTTTAAAAATACAAAACCAAATAACGTTAATTTTGAAAATATGACAACTAATCCAAATATGGCATATCCAAATACAGCCAAATCAGACACCTTTTATCCAATGTTTGCTTCTGGTAATTTATCTTACTATCAATCATTTTTCAATCCAAACATCACCACAACAACTAGTACTTTTCCAATCAATTCAAATTTTTCATACGATACAAATGCCTTTACTATCAATCATGGTGAAACTGGTAATATCTATAATATAACTTATGATATTTCCGAATCAAACATATGGATCAGCTACTGAAATTACACAAATTTCTTTAAAAGCATTTGAAGGAACAGGTCCAATTTCATTATCAACGAATTCAAATTCGAATTCAAATTCTATTACATCAACAGCATCTCATGAAGTTACAACAAATGCATATGGATTTGACTTTATCTCAGTATTAGCAGTTATTACGATAATTAGTTTTTTAATTCTAAAGCAAAATAGAAGGAAAAGGTAAATTTTAATCAATTTCCTTTTTTGAATTTCAATTAATAATTATATTTTTTTCCATAGCTTTATCTCTTAAGCTCTACGATTATTCTATAATCCATTTTACTAATATTTTTCTCTTTATTTTCTCATGCTCTTCACATATACGCATATGCTCCTATCATTTTAATTTTTCTCTTACGATAATAATACCGCTCTCTTATATCTGTAATCATATTAATCTATTATTTTATTAATATTTATACTTTTCAATAGCTTTTTTATGGCCTTTACTACTAACAGAAATAAAATGTATTCAATCAAAAATAATTGATTATTAAAATAAATTAATAAATAAACCAAAATAAGATAATTTTAATAGACTTTAAAAGATGGATATGTTAATCAGGTGTCTAATTAAGTGTATTCAGATGATTATTTCGTAAAAGCAATTAAAGTTTTTTTAACTTCAAAAGGATTGCCTGATACATATAAAGATTCCTATTTTCAAAGAAGAATTAATGTTCGTATTCGCAAAACCAAAAGTTTAGACATTGGTACTTATTATAATTTTTTGAAAAATAACCCTGATGAGTTAGAAGATTTAAAAAAGGATCTTTCAATTAATGTTACTAAATTTTTTCGTGATGTTGAAAGCTTTAGATACTTTGAGAATGTTTTAATAGATCATTTGAGAACTCACAAACAAACTCAAGAAAACAAGCCTTTCAGGATCTGGTCAGCTGGTTGTGCTATTGGCTGTGAACCATATTCTATTGCTATTATTGTTGATAAAGCTATTCGTCAACACAATCTTAAAAATATGGACATTAAAATAATTGCCACTGATTTTAACAATGAATTATTAAATTTTGCTCGAACAGGTGTATATGATGAATCAGCAGTCGATGATGTCTCCCAAGAAATTTTAAATGAATATTTTGATTCAGTTGCTAATAATGAATATAAAATTAAATTTTCAGCAAGAAAGTACGTTGAATTTTCCCATTTAGACCTAACCGGAGCTTTTCCTTATAAAAATTTAGATGCGATAATATGTCGAAATGTCCTTATTTATTTTTCTTCAGAAGCACAATTCATAATATTCAAAAAATTCTATGATTGCCTTCAAACTGATGCTCTTTTATTTATTGGAAAAACTGAAACAATGAATTTAGGTTATAGAAGTAATTTTAACAATATTTCACCAAGACATCGAGTTTATATAAAAGTTGATCCTCATTCACTTAATGAAGAGCAAGCAAGAAAAATTAACGTCTGTTCGGATTGTGGCCTTTCTTTTGTAAGAGATTTAGACCTTAAAATACACTATAAAAAACATGAAAAAGAGCGTGAAAAAAAACAGATTGAATTAGCTAAACAGCGGGGACATAACCCAGTGTTACAATGTCCTCACTGCTCAAAAACCTTTATTACTGAAACGAGATACAATGCTCATCTTAATATTTTTCATAAAATAATTCAAAAACGAGATCCTAAAGATTTCTTTTAAAAATCTAAGGAAGAGAAATTTTTAAATAAATATAATTTATCATTTCATTATGGACACAAAAACCAAGGTAATCAATGGAATAAACGCATTATGTTATCCAAATAATAACCAAAGATCATATAAAATGCTTTTGTGTTGGATATTTACCACTAAATTATCCTAGCTTATTTTGAATAAACAAAAAGAAATTTTACTAAGGAAAAAAAATGAGTTTAAATGGATTAGAGTCTGCAAGACTTAAAGAATTATCAAAATTACTTTCAATGTACAAAAATAAAATATCAATTGAACGAATTATGAAAAAATTGGGGTTTGGTGATGGTAACGTTTTAGAAGAATGGCTTATTGATTTAGAATTACCTGGTTTGATTATAGATATTGAGGAAAGAGCTATTTATTTTACTCAAGACTCCATAAAAGCATTGAACAGCAAGTTTAACCTTCAGCAATCATCTACTTCAGAAGGTTCAAGTAAACATGAGATCAGTTTAAATGATAAGCAAAAAGAGGCAGTAGAAAAAATTAATGGCCCTATTTTAGTCATAGCTGGGGCTGGTTCTGGTAAAACTATGACATTATCTTATCGTGTAGCTAATATGGTGTTAAATCATGGTATCGATCCAAACAACATTTTGTTATTAACATTTACAAGAAAAACTGCCGATGAAATGCTTTCCAGAGCATCTACTATTGCTAATATTGATTTAAAAGAAGTTTCTGGAGGTACATTTCATTCCTTTGGACTGATGATTTTACGGCACTATGCAAAAGAATTTGATTTGAAAAACAATTTTTCAGTTATTGATCAACCAACAGCTCAAGATGCTCTTGCTCTTTTAGCCAATCAGTTGGGATTTATTTCAAAAGAAAAAATTTTTCCAGGTAAAGCCGTAATGCTTGATGTTATAAGTAAATCACGTAATAAAGTACTTTCATTAGGCACTATTTTAAGAGAGGAGTATAGGGAATTTGTAGAAGAAGAGGAAAATTTTAATGTACTATATAATGCCTACCAAAAATATAAAAGGGCTCAAAACTATGTTGATTATGATGATCTGCTTGTTTATTTAAAATTACTTTTGTCAACTAACGAAAATGTCAGAAAAAAGTTATCGGAAAGATATCGTTATATCATGGTTGATGAATATCAGGATACAAATAAAATTCAAGCGGATTTGGTTTATTGGTTAGCTAAAGAGCATACTAATATAATGGTGGTTGGAGATGACGCCCAATCAGTTTATAGTTTTCGTGGAGCAAATTTCAGAAATATTCTAAATTTTCGAGATTATTTTCCTGGATACTATGAAATTAAATTAGAAATTAGTTACAGATCTCTACAACCAATTTTGGATTTAGCTAATATTATATTGGAATCTGCAACGGAAGTAACACCTAGATCGCTAGTATCTTTTAGAAAAGATCAAGGTTTTAAGCCTTACTTTTGGAGACCAAAGGACCAAGATGTTGAAGCTGAATTAGTGACTTCTGAGGTTATAACTTTAAGAAATAAATCTATTCCACTAAATGATATTGCTATCCTGGTACGAAATGCATTTCATGCAAGAGATGTAGAACGATATTGTACTAAAAGAAATATTCCCTATGTTTTTTATGGTGGGAGAAAATGGGTTGAATTAGCTCATATTCAAGATATTGTTGCCTATTTACGAATTTCAATGAATCCACGTGACGGTGTAGCATGGCAAAGAATTTTGTTATTATTACCAAATTTGGGAGAACGAAGTGCATTATCAATTATTCAAGATCTTGAAAAGAATGATTTTGATTTACAAACCTTAATAGAATCTAAATATTCAAACAAGAAATTTTTTCTTAATCTTGTTAATCTAAAAAATGTTTTAAAAACTATTATGGATGAAAAAGCATCTTTATTGAGTAGAATTGACAAATTAATTGATTATTATACACCTTTTCTTGAAAAAAAGAAAAATCCTGAGTCACGAAAAGCCGATTTGATATATTTTAGAAATAAATCAACCGAATTTAATAATATAGAAGATTTTCTTACAGATATGGCCCTAACACCACCAACAGACAAAGCAGAAGTTAAAAATACTCCTTTTCAAAAATATAATGAAAGACCATTGGTTATATCAACCATCCATTCAGCAAAAGGGCTGGAATGGAATACCGTTTTTATATTAAGAGCTTTAGATGGAGATATACCAAGTTCAAAAAGTGTCCATTCAGAAGAGCAAATAGAGGAAGAAAGAAGGCTTTTTTATGTAGCAATAACAAGAGCTAAAGATAACTTGTACATAACAGCTCCTCAAGGGATTAGAAGAGGAAATTATGGTAAATTTGATACAGGGATTTATATTAATGAATCTAGATTTTTAGATGAAATAGAAGATCTTGAAGCTTTTGTTCAGATTGAATCATTAACAACTAAAAGAACGAAATTTCATCATTAGAAAACTAATTTCAGTAGAAAAGACAAATTATTTTGTTTATTCCTCAGATTATTCATGTTGTCTTATAATTGGTTAAGATATGTTTTAAAATAAGGAAAGTGGATTCTTCAAAATATTATGATATGTTAACTTTTTAAATAAAATTTTATATTCACATGAATTAAGGTCAAATGATATCATAAGAACCAAAAGTATCTCAAATCTTGATTTAAAAAGGCTATAAAGCATGAAAACGGCTACTTTTATTCTATGTCCTGATTGCAAAGAGGAAATACCTAGAACTTCCAGATTTTGTCCTGAGTGTGGTTCTTCTCTTAATCATTGCCTTATTTGTTCTAAAACCATTCAAAAACATGAAGAATTAGCTATTTGTCCTTTATGCCATACTAGATTTCATAGAGAGCATATTACAGCTAAATTGAAAGAGAATGAAATCTGTCCTAATTGTTCCAAACACATCAAAGAAATTGACTTATTGTAAAGGATAGAAATCGAAGCTAATTTGCAAATAATAAAGACTTATTTACAAACAAATTTAGTGGTAAGTTGAACATCATTTGTTTATTGCTGTTTAATTTTTTTAGCAATTCTATAATTCCTTAGCTCACTTTTTGTTGAATCACCACAATTCGGACAAAATTTGTCAGTTATCTCGAGCCCACGTCCACATTCAAAACAAACAATGTGAAAAATTGATTTTTTGGATGGTCTTGATGAATTTAAAAGACCCTTTGATCCTTTACTTCCTTTTGAACCTTTACTTCCACGTGTACTGTAAATATCTATTTGTGCAGAGTTATCAATTGTTGTTATACCTCTTCTGCTAGTTAAAAATCCATAGGTCGATGCGTCAGGTGATTCACGTAAGCTTTTTTTGAATAACATGGCTTCATTTTCTGCATGGCGAGCCTTTTTTAACTGAAGAACATATATCGCAATGAAAACGATACTGAATGGTCCAAAAATTAATAAAGCTGACGGAAAAAATAAACACACAATAATTGAAGCCATGATATATGGTATCAAATAATATGTAACTTTTATAATATTAGTATCATTTCGAAGTGCAGAGGCATTACATAAAATGCAATAATTTAGAGTTCGATTTAAACCAAACGTTGATTCTCCTAATCCAGAAATGGAATTATCGACTAAAATTGATGAATCTTGTTTTCGATATAATCTATTGTCATCAAAACATAATGGTCTTCTACATCGGTCACAATATGTTGTTGCAGGCCTGTGGGGATGATAATGACACTTTTCTTGGATTTCAGACACTTTTTCAGCCATAAAGCCTCAACATACAAAGATTATGGAACAATCAATCCAGATATATTGAAGTAATAAATTTTTGGAAAAGGGAAAATACTCTAGGTAGAAAATGTATGGGAATTAATTACCAACGGACAAATTTTCAACAGAGTTAGATTGAAATTGATTTAATTGATATACTAAATTAAATAATTTAGGACAACTATGATCGAGAGAGCATGGTGGATTAGATAAAGTAAAACCAGTTTTATCCATCAAATTTTTCATGTTATCCGAGATACCACGTAATTCCCATACGAATATGTGATTATCAATATTTAATTGTTTGATTTTTGAAAGCTCATCTTTAGTTGGAAAAGGTGTTATTAGTAAAATGTTAAATGTTAAATTTAACTTTGCTTTAACAATAGATTCTAGCGATTTTATTAAACCATTGTAATCTTTATGTTGTATGCAAAGGGTTCCGAATGCTAAAAAGTTTTTAAAAACTTTATTAAAAAGTTCTGTATCATTACATACGACAAATAGCTGGTTACGATCTTTTATTAATTTAGTACTTAATTGGATTTTTGCTTTATAAAAAGCATCAGTAATTTTCGATTCCAGAATTGCATCGTAACGTAGTGTGGGTAGTATATCTGTTACTTGATCAATCATTTCAATAGTTTTTGTTATTTCATCAGGTGTTGAATCAGCAAAAAGATAAGAAATTTTCCAGGTTAAAACATCGGGAGGTTGTTTACCACTCATAATATCTTGAAGAAGATTATTTATTAATTCTCTCTTCATCTCCTCATAAAGTTCCTCATCACCTAAAACATAATTCATTTCTTTCGTGAAATCAGGAATAATTGTGCTCCAATCGAATGTTGGTGATTTAAGGTTTTCAGAATAATTTTCTAAGAATTTTTCGCCAATAAACTGGAGCATTTGATCAATGACAGATTGTTCCGCTCCAGCAGTATTCATAATAGTGACGACAATAATTTCTTTTAAATCTCTAAAATAGAGTTCATCCTCTTCTAATTTTAAAAATCGAATATTTTTTTGGTTTAGGGTTTCAGTAAAGGATGCAAGAGCCGATATAAAGCCTGAGAATAGATTTTCATCTAAATCATAATCGGAAAAATTGGCTTTATATGAATAAACGCACAAGCCACTCGAGTTTATTACCCACAGATTTTTTATGATCATAACGTTAAATCCAAGAAATTTTTATGTGTAATAGAGTATACTGAAAAACTCAATTTAAGGGTTTTGAAAAAGTCAAAATCATCCTTAACTTTGCAATTGTAAGTCAAATTTCTATTTTCAATTTTTAAAAATCGAATTTTTCAGTACTTTTTAATTATCATTGTTTCTGATTACCAATTAACAGTTTTATAATTGAAATGTTTTAAATAATTTTTCAGTAATTTTAATTAAGTTATATGAGTCTAAAATTACTTTATTTAAATAATTTTATAACATGTCAAAAATAATTAATTTAAAGAAATTATTAAAAAAGCATAAATATTAGCATATTTTTAAACATTTATAAAAAATAAGCAGTTAAAAGCCAAACATCGCATTTAACGTTTTTTCAACCGTGGTTGGTTTGGGCGAAAAAATTATTATTGGTTTTAGTCTAGTATCAGTAGTAAAAATATCACATTCAACCAATAAAACTTTCTCAGCATTTTCCTCTAAATGTTTAACTATTGTTGAAAGAATTTTTTCTGAAGTATCAATGATAAGAAATGGCGTTTGAGGAAAACTCTTTTTAGTTAAAAAAGTATTAATTGCAGTTAAATAATGCAATGATAGGATTGAATCCACTTCTAAAATGATACTTTTATCAAGTACTCCAAGAGCAGACAAATTACTCTCAGAAGTAGACGTATTAATTATTTTTAAAAGAAAATTTATGGCTTTTTCGTCCAGAACAACCATTATTTGTCCTTCAAGATCACCTTGAATTTGGCATACGCTGACTGCTACTGTATTTGAATCTTTAAATTGAGTCCAATCAACTTTTGAGAACTGTTCAGTTGAAAGTAATGAATATCTTGGAAGAGACATATCAATACGCCTGTTGAGAAGATCGGCTAGGGCATTTGCTGAGTGACCAGACCCGATATTACCAATTTCTTGAAGTGCATCTATTTGATCTGGTTCAAGGGTATCCCAAAAACTCACTTTAACTCACTCCAATTAATTGGCCAGGATCAAGAATAGGAACAATATTACCTTCACCAATTAAGGTGAATCCTGCGAAACCTTTGACATTAGACATCAATCGGTCCATTTTCTTTAAAACAATTTGTTGCTGATTAATAATTTGGTCGACTTGAACACCTAATTTACGTCCTGCTTGTTCCCAAACAATTAAAATGTTATTCTTAACTTGATTAGGATCATCTTCCATTTTAAATTGGTTTTTTAAAGAAACTACAGGTACTACTTCACGATTAATGACTACATTAGGTCTACCATTGTGATAAAATATTTTTTCATCTGGTAATCTATAAACATGTTGAATATTTGATAAGGGAATTGTAAAATCTCGTCCTTCGATCTTTACAACTAATGCTTCCATAATTGATATTTGAGTTGGAATCCTTATTGTGAATCTTGTTCCTTTACCTTTTTTAGTTTCGACATTAAGACTACCATTTAATTTATCTACGACGTTTTGATAGACAATGTTAAGTCCAATTCCACGACCAGCAAGGTTTGTTACTTTTTCACTGGTTGAGAAACCAGATAAAAATAGTAAAGCGATAAGACCATCACGATCAATCTTCTGACTCTCATCGATCAGACCTTCTTTAATGGCCTTTTCCCTAATTTTATTAACATCTATTCCTCTTCCATCGTCTTCAACCGTTATTATAATATCGTTACGATCGACTTTAGCTTTAATTTGAACGATTCCTTCTTCCTTTTTGTTTTTCTCTTTTCGTTCCTTTGGACTTTCAATACCATGGAAGATTGCATTTCTTATAAGATGCAACAACGCCTCATTTAGATTTTCAACAGAAGTTCTGTCAATTTCTACGAATTTACCAGAAATGGTTGATTTGACTTT
>DAHXPE010000221.1 GCA_027364495.1 Candidatus Heimdallarchaeota archaeon
ACAAAACAAAAGAAGAAAACGAAGCTATTGGCAGTACTATTTATAATTCAAGAGCTATTTTAAAAGAAGATTTAGTTACAGCTGAGGAATACAATAAATTAGCGAAAAGGTTTAACATAAAGGATACAAAAAAATTACGTAGATTATTTAGAACTTTCAGCTTACGGTAAACCCCAGAATTTCATACCAGAATATTTTCGTTTAATTTCAATAATGTCATTTAAAGATTGAATTTCAGAAGCAGAAAGCAATTGCTTCACATCAGGATTTTGCAAAGCAATAGCATCTTTTTCATTTAAATCAACAAAAAGTTCATCACCAACATCAATCTGACGACCGACAGTAGGTCCTTCTATAGAGACAGCTATCTGCATACCAACAGTTGCTTCATGAAGGTTTTCATTTTTATCTTGCAATTGGAGGATTGTGCCAATTTTATTATTCTGAACATCGATCAATCTAGTTTTAGGTGTTAAAACGCCAGCAAGAACTTCAACACCAACAACTGCTGGATTATTTTGCCTAAACACATATGGCAATATTCGTATTTTAGCGGAACGAGCTAGATCACTTAGAAGTTTTAATTTTTCTTTATTCTGTAACTCTACAAGCCAGTGTTGATAATCCTCTAACAATCGGTAGATAACATCATTTTCAAAAATAGGTATTTTTTCCTTTAAGGCAAGTTCTTTGGCATCTGGAAAAACAGGAGCATTAAATGATAATATAACTCCTTCTTCTTCATTTTCTTGTTTAATCAATTGAGCTTCAAGTATGTCTCGTTTAGAAATAGCACCAACGTTGGCAAAACGAATTTTAATATTGTTTTCTTTTAGAAAACCGATCAAAGCTTCAAGACTACCCAATGTATCTGTTTTAAGGATAATTCCAGATTCATCTGTTTGAATTTGATATTTAGAAAGTTCATTTTGAATTTCTAAAGTATATTTTTCTTCTTCTTCAGGATTAGTAAAAGAATAAATAGGAGCACCGGCCATGACATCGTCCAGATCAGGAGCTGATATTTTGATACCTGAAGCTGCTACTATACGGTCAATAGGGGTAAATTTATCGCGTGGATCTCTAATCTCATCAAGTGGTTTCGGCAGAAAAATGGATCGAATTTTAGTTTTGATAACACCATTGAGACCACCAGTCAAAATGGTATCTCCTTTTCGAAGAAAGCCATTTAATAAAAGAACGTCAATGGTTTTACCAAGTCCAGGTTCATCTTTAACTTCTAAGATAGAGCCAACACCTGGTGAATCAGGAGATAATTTGAGTTTTTCTTTTAAAAAACGCTGAGAAAGACCAACTAAAAATAAAAATAATTCTGGTATACCTTCGCCTGTTTTTGCACTGGTAGGTATAACAATAATTTTTTTGGAAAGTTCAGAACCTTTGACACGGTCAAAGAGATCCACTTCTAACTTACCATGTCGGGAGATTTCACCCATTATATCGTACAAAAGATTGTTGACAACGTTCATAACTGGTGCTGTTTGACGTTTTAGGCTCTCTGCCATTGTGATATCGAGATTTGTCTTCCAATTAGGAATACGATCTATTTTATTCATAGCAATGATAAAGGGAACTTTATTACGAATAAGAATACGGATTGATTCTATTGTTTGTGGTTGAATGCCTTTACGAGTATCAATAACAAGAACAGCTAAGTTTGCTGCAGAGGCTCCTCGTTGTCGTAAATTAAAAAAGGAAGCATGGCCAGGTGTGTCAATAAATAATATTCCAGGTATTTCAAGATTCTTAAGGCCCATTTGAGCCATAAGATTGCCAGCAATTGATTCAATAGTCTCAATAGGGAAAAAGGAAGCACCAATATGCTGGGTAATACCAGCAGATTCACGAGCTTGGACGGAAGTGTTTCTAACTTTATCTAAGAGCGATGTCTTACCAGAATCAACATGTCCTAAGATACAAAAAATAGGTGACCTAATATTACCAGTTGTGAGTGCTGTAACAGAATTGTCACCTTTTTGAGGTTCTTTTTTCTTTTGTTTTTGTTTTTGACCACTCATAATGAACCCTCACAATGAATTAATAAAAAATTTAAAGTGAATTGTGATTTTGAGAATAATTGAAGAGTCTTTATATCGATTTATAAGAGGAAGTAATGAAATAATTTCCTTAATATCATTCTAGTAAAAAATTCTTGCTTTGAAGATTTTCAGTTTGTGCTCGTTATATAACATATAAATAGATAATTACTAATTGATATATCTTAATTTTATAGTACTATGTATGTTGAATAACTCAAAATTTTAAGGAATTTCAATTTTATAAAAACCTAACGAATAATAATCTCTAATAGCTATTTTAAAACAATTTTATATTTCGAAAAGAGCTGATGTCGAGTTCTTTAACAACCTCTAAAACAATAAAAAAATTTAATAGGCAGATTTAAATAAAAATTTTAAAAAACTAAATTAGAATAATTTACCCCATTTTCATAGTGAACGATCATTTGATGATAGAACTGGTCAAAAATATACTATTAAGCATTAATAAATTTTTTTAAACTAATTAAGTATTCTTTTGAACAATAGCCTCTTTTGGTATCCCTATAAACAAATACTATTACAAAGCATCATTATTCTTAAAAGAATCCAATTAAATTGGTGACCTAAATATCCATTTTTTTCTTTTAAAAAACTAAAGGGTTTACGTAAGGTAAAAACAGGAACAATATCACCTGGAATTTTGTTATTCTGAGATTTAACTCTTAAAACAGATGTTTGATTTACGATGAATAGAATTAGAATTAATAGAAATAAATAAAAAAAAGACTTAAAATATAGCTTGGACCATTATAAAGATAGCCAATAATTGGTGATAGAATATAAATGGTAAATAACACTTTAATCTCAATAAATAGAATTGAAATTAATATGTTTGAAATTGTATAGGCATTTTCAATTTTATAAATGAAATCAGGATTATTATACTCATATATTATTGATTGACCTTCATAAATGGTCGTTCTATTCATTGAAAATAAATTTCTATCCCTTTTAGCTGTAAATTTAGAAGGAAAGTTTTGTTTAGTAAGTTTAGAACCACAACTAAAACAAAAATGCCAGAGAAATTGTGAGATGAACCACATGCTGAACAGGTTATTACTGGCTTCATAAAAAAGACAGAATCTTTTAAGCAAAAACGTTTATGGATTTGTTAGATGAATATTCATTAAGATAATTTTTCTATTGGAATTAAAAAAGCTTAATACTCTTACTAAAAGATTTAAAATAATAGATTAAGAAAAAGGAATTATGTTTGAGATTGTTTCTTAGATTTTTCCTGCGCAAATAAAATAGGATCATCAATAAAAACTGGGATAGCAGCTGCACCACGTTTAATTTTAATATCATCAAAACCTCCTAAAATTTCCATTAATTCTTTAAATCGATTTCTAATGGTAACTGGGGTGGTTCGAGCGGCAATAGCAAGTTGTTGTTGGGTTCGTCTTTCACCAGTTCGAACACCGGCAATATAGAGAGCAGCAGCAGCAATTGACATTGGATTTTTGCCCATAGTAATTCCAGCATTTTTAGCTTCATCGATAATTTTCATAGCTTCATTTTGAGTGACCATGGTAACAGAGAGAGCATTACCGAGTTTTTGAAGCAATACATTAGGAGCAGAATTTTGAGGTTTAATGTTTAATTCAGTAATGATAACTCTAATGCAACGGCTGAGCTCTTTAGGGGAAGCATTAGCACGTTCCTGAATATCTTTAAGAGTAACAGCAACACCTTCTTTACGACAGGAAATGTAAAGAGAAGAAGCCATGACGACATCGATAGAACGACCACGAATAAGATTAGCTTTAAGACACTTACGATAAATAGCAGAAGACATGTGAGAGATGGATTCACCAAGACCTAATTGACTAGTAAGACGTTGAAGTTCACGGATGGCAAGACGAAGGTTACGAATTTCATTATTTCTACGTCGATCAAGATTGGAAAGACGGAAAAATTCCCAGCGTTTTTGAGAATCAATAAGTCTACCATTTGCATCACGATTATAATTAAGACCTGAGGATTGGAAACGATCAGCAATAAGAGGAGTTTCAGGATCACCAACTCGAGAACGAGAGTTTTCATCATCTGCGTTATAGGCGCGCCACTCCTTGTCAAAAGAAATACGACTGGACTCTATGACAAGACCACAAGCAGCACAAGTTAATTCACCACGTCCTTCGTCCTCAATAATGTTAGTAGAGCCACACTCTTGACAAGAATTTGGAAAATCAGAATCAGTACTCATAATTGCAAACATCCGATACTAAATATATTGACGATTATAACCTTAAATGCATATATAGAAAAGTCATCCGAAAATAAAATGAAATAATGAATAAACTCACAATAAATTTGAAATTTTTAGTTAAAAAATTCAAATTTTAAAGAAATCTCGGGAAAAAATCGTTTTCAGCCTATTCTTCACTTCATAGTTTACAATCGTGCATTGATTTATTAAATTATTATATAAGATTAATTAGTTAAATTGGCCTTTTTTGCTGGGTTTCTTTTTGATTTGCAAATTGTTTTTTATAAA
>DAHXPE010000229.1 GCA_027364495.1 Candidatus Heimdallarchaeota archaeon
AACTATGGTAACAAATATTAAATCCCCCGACGGAAAACTTGGAATCCTGATGGTAGGATTAGGTGCTGTATCAACAACTTTTGTTGCAGGTGTGTTTTTGATAAGAAAAGGACTAGCTGCTCCCTTTGGTAGTCTTACTCAAATGCAACATATCAGACTTGGTAAACGTACTGAAAACAGGAATCCATTAATAAAAGATTTTATCCCCCTTGCAGATCTGAAAGACCTTGAATTCCAAGCTTGGGATATTTTTGAAGACAATGCTTACGAAGCTGCGGTTAAAGCAGGTGTTTTAACTGAGAAACATTTAGAATTAGTTAAAAACGAATTATTAGAGCTTAAACCTTTGAAAGCTGTTTTCAACAGAGATTATGTCAGAAATCTAGATGGTAAACATGTTAAAACTGGGAAAACTAAATATGATCTTGCCCAACAAATAAGAGAAGATATAAGAAATTTTCAAAAAGAAAAAAAACTTTCTAGAATGGTTATGATATGGACTGCAAGTACGGAAGTGTATCACAATCCAAGTGCTGTTCATGAAACAATTGAGGCTTTTGAACAAGGACTTAAGAATAATCATGAAGAAATCTCTCCATCCCAGATTTACTCATATGCTGCTATTATGGAAGGTATTCCTTTTGCAAATGGCGCTCCTCACCTCGGTGTTGAGATTTCTGCTCTTGTCAAACTTGCCAATCAAAAAAATGTTCCTATTGCAGGCAAGGATTTTAAAACTGGACAAACTCTCATGAAAACTATTGTTGCTCCTGGTCTTAAATCAAGAATGTTGGGAGTTAGAGGCTGGTTTTCTACTAATATTCTTGGAAATCGTGATGGAGAGGTTCTTGATGATCCAGGTTCCTTTAGAAGCAAAGAAGTTAGTAAATCATCAGCGTTGGATTACATTTTTCAACCTGATTTGTACCCAGATTTATACAAAAATCTCTATCATAAAGTAAGAATTAATTACTATCCTCCAAAAGGTGACGATAAAGAAGGTTGGGACCATATTGACATTTTTGGTTGGCTTGATTATCCAATGCAAATTAAGATCGATTTCCTTTGCAAGGATAGTATTCTTGCGGCACCTATTGTCTTAGATCTTGTCTTATTCATGGATCTTGCACAAAGAGCAGGAATGAAAGGAATTCAAGAATGGCTTTCATTTTACTTTAAAGCTCCAATGCATGCACCTAGTGTATATCCTGAACATGATTTGTTTATTCAACACACAAAACTGAAAAATACTCTAAGATATTTAATGGGTGAAGAATTAATTACCCATCTTGGTACAGAGTACTATGAAGATCAATGAAAATATAATTAACTCAGTTTTCTAATTCATTTCAATTTTTAATTTTTTTTCTCTCAAATTTAAGCAAAAATAATAAAATTTATTTTAATTTAAAAAATCTATAAAGGAGGAATAGAAAAAAGATAAAAAAAGGTAATTCAATCTGCTTCGATTGTTTTAATTTCTTTTTCAGCGTCTTCGTCTGATACTATCAATTTAGCTGATTTTCTGTGTTGTTCATCAGTTTTTTTCAATTGAGTAAATGGTCTTTCTAACCAGCGTAATGCCACTTGAATGCCTTTTTCAGTGTTTTTATTTGCTTTTTCCCACAATCCGTTTTTAAGTAACAATATACCTATAATTACTTCAGCTATGCTAAAGGAAAGCATTCTAGCACTTGCTTCTGAATATTCTCGTTCTTTTGATGTCAATTCAATCATAAAAGTTTTTAAAACAAGTAATCTATCATGTAATTTCTTTTTCTGAGCTTCAAATTGTGAATCAATTTCTTGTATTCCATTAGATATAAATTTAATTAGAGGTTCAAATGTTTGATCTTTTTCCAATGCTCTTAACATATCTAATGAGAGAACATTAGTTGTTCCTTCCCAAATTGTAAGAACTTGAGCATCTCGAAGGATCTTAGGAATACCAGTATCTTCCATATAACCATTTCCACCAAAACATTCTACTGCCTCACTTATCGATTGTATAGCTATTTTACCAGTATATAGTTTTGTAATTGGAGTTAAAAGTCTCAAAAGTTTTATCTCATCTTCAGATGATTTTAGTAATTCTTCCCTACCAAGTAATGAAACAGTATAGAATGTCAAATGAAAGAGGGCATAAAGATTCGTCTCCAAATCAGCTACTGTTTCCAGATGTAATGGCTGATCAGCTAATGGTTTGCCAAAGACATACCTTTTACTATTATAATCTTTAAGTAATGCTAAAATCCTTCGTAAATAAGATATAGCACTAACACTATTATATAACCTGGTCATATTTAGCATATGGGTTATATTTTTGACTCCTCTTCCTTTTTCACCTACTAAATATGCTTTAGTTCCGTTTAACCTAAGTTCAGCAGTTGGTAATGCTTTAGTTCCAAGTTTGTCTTTTAATCGTTCAATTTCAATATTATTGAGATTTCCTTGCTCGTCATGAGTTTCCAAGTAAAAAAGACTTAATCCCCGGCTACGTTCTATTGTTTTACCGTTTTCATCCTCTATTCGTGCTAATGTGAATGCTATATCTGATGTTGCTGCAGATGTAAACCATTTGAATCCATAAAGTCTATAATAATCGCCTTCTTTACGAGCTGTTGTTTCAGTATTGCCAACATCACTACCACCTATTCGTTCAGTCATCCATTGACCAGAAGTCCAAGCAAAACTAGAATCACGACCAATTAATCGTTGAAAGGTTGTATCTAATAGATCTTTAGGTTTAAATACCTCGATTAATTTAGCCGCGGCATCAGACATTGCTAAAGGACAGGCTTGAATGGCACTTGATGCAGTGTAAAGGTATAATTTAGCAAATTGATAAATACGTGAAAATTCGGCATATTCACGTTCATAGCCAATTGCGACCAACCCTTCCATAGCTGCAGCAGCATGTAAATCAGTCCAACCTTTGGCGGTTTTTATTACATCTATTCTTTTTCCCCAGGGGTCATACTGTACTAATTCGGGTTGATGAGTTTCGGCATCTAGACCCATATCATAAATATCAGTTACCACACGAGATCCAAAATTAATTAAATCAGGTTCAATATGCTGAAAAACATCTTCTGGAAGAACCATCTTTAAATAATTTTTGAGTAGATAATCAGATTCATATTGATTTTTTAAAACTGGACCATCTTGAAAAAATTCATCCACTAAAATTCACCTTGTTTAATAAATATTATGTAATTGTGTGCTTTTTTAAAGTTCTTTATTTACTAGATAATTTAACTATTGTTTAGTAAATTCCACTCATCATAAGGAAAGATTCGAAATCAAATAAAATTATTAATTTCAGCTCTAAGAATAAGAAAATAAATTGAAGATTATAAAGATTTATTGAATATAAAATGCTTACCATATTGATAACAGGAGCTAACCGGGGTTTAGGTCTTGAATTCGTTTCTAAATATTTAATAAAGGGTAATAAAGTCATAGCTTCTTATCGTAATAGTAAAGATATCACCGAGCTACTATCTTTGAAAGAACATAATCATGAAAATCTTATTTTAATTGAATTAGATGTAAGCTCTCAAGAATCAAGATCCAAGGTAGTTGCACAAATAAAATTGGTAGTTGACCATATTGATGTTCTTATAAATAATGCTGGAGTTACTGGAAAAAGATACTTGAAATTTGGTGAGTTAAAAAATGAAGATTTCGTCAATGTTTTTACGGTCAATGCATTTTCTGCAATTTTATTGGCAGAGAATCTCCTTGAATTATTAGAAAAGAGCCCTAATCAACCTAAAATCATTAATATATCCACCAATAAAGGAAGTATTACATCTTGTGAACACGATGATGATTTTGCTTATAGTGCAAGTAAAGCAGCACTAAACATGCTTTCAAAACTACTGGCAAATTCATTGAAATCAAAAAATATTATTGTCAATCCAATTCATCCCGGATGGGTCAAGACACGAATGGGATCAGATCATGCTCCTTTAACAAAAGACATTTCAATTTCTGGAATGATAAAATTAATTGATTCATTAACTCTAGCTGATTCAGGAAAATTCTTTAATTATTTAGGAAAGGAGCTTACTTGGTAATTAATGCAATTTGAAAAATTATCAAATACTGCTAGAAAAGTAAACGGAAAAAGAAGTTATTGAAACATTATTGCTAAAATAAAGTTAAATTTACAATTTCATAAAAATAATTGATTTTCTGGAATTTGAAAAGAGATGTCAATAAGATTAGCGACTTATAATGATATTCCATCCATAGTTGACATTTACAATGAATATATTAACACCACCATCACTATGGACACTGAACAAGCAACTATTGAATCTAGAACTCAGTGGTTTCAAAATCATTCAACAATGCATCCTGTGACATGCTACGTATCAGAATCAGGAGAAATTTTGGGTTGGGCTTCACTTTCAAAATGGTCCGAAAAGATGGGTTATCGATACTCAGTTGAAAATTCTATTTATGTGTCCAAAAAATGTCATCGTGGAGGTATTGGAACCAAGTTGTTAGAGGATCTTATTCAAAGGGCAAAAGAACTGCAATATCACTGTATCATTTCTAGAATTGATTCTGAAAACTTAATTAGCGTTGCACTTCATCAAAAATATGGTTTCAAAGTTATCGGAGAGATGAAAGAGATTGGTTTTAAATTTAACAAATATATAAATGTAAAGATTCTACAATTATTACTCCAGTAAATTAGAAATGTAATCAATTTAAAATAATATATCCAATTGAATTTTTGCTGTTGATAAAAAGGTACTCAGACACTTAGAAGAATCATCACAAAATCAGCTGAGACAGGTCACATCATTGTACCATCAACAATAAAACCCTAAAATAATAAATATTTGAAAAGTAAATATTAGTTTCTTATTACTTTTGATTATAAAAATTTATAAACAAATAATGTCAAATATAACCAAATATATTCAATATAAATTATTTACACAAAAGGATCCATGTACGGTGACTCGTGTTTACCGTAATACTACTGAAATGAATGTAAAGGAAATAGAAAGTGAAATGAATTAAGAAAAATTGTTTTTTTTATGATTTACCAAAAATATCTTTAGTACCGAAGACTCTTATATAAACTAATTCGAGTATAATGAAAATTCCAGTACAAAGGTAAGGGAAAGCTAAAAAATCCTAATTTATATCACAGAAAATTAAAAAAGCAACTAAAAAAAAGGTTTTTTGTAAGATTCATGAAAAGGTCTGGAAAAGGACTGGAATCAAAAAAATAAGAATTTGTAAAAAAATTGTTATTATTATCCATCCTCTCAAATACTGGATTGGTTTAGATTCACTATAATTAATAGTTTTTCTAGATTGAGATAGGATAATAAAATCATTCTTCCTCCCATTAGCTGTCCTAAGCAAAATTAAAATTCTGAAGCTGTTTTTCCAAGAATTACTTCAACAAGATTAAAATAAAAAATAAACAAATTAATAAAGGAAAGATTTGAAAACTAGTTAAAATTGTGTTTAATAAAATGAATATATATATATATAATTGACTAATATTTATAATTAGCTAATATTCTTTATTTACTGTTAAATGAGTAACTCTTACAAAATAATGGCAAAGTAGTGGACAACTCTGAAAATCAATTCAAGTTTCGTTTTTTCTTTTTTAGACTCAGTTCCACTAAGTATTTTATTCTTAAACGATGATTTTACAATTTTTTTTGCTAATAAATATATCTGTGAAGGACTAAAAGCTCCTCAAAATGAATTAAAAGGACTTAATTTTTCTATTCTTAGCAAATTTGATATAAAAAAACATGTTAAAAATACTGAAAATTTCGATAAGTATAAACAAGTTGAGTTATCATATAATAAGAGTTATTCAAGAGTCTATTTTCTTTTAGTTACGAATTTAACAATAACTATGAATGAAAATGAAACAAGGGATCTTTATGTTCTCATATTTCAAGATCCCTTATCTGATGAAATTGATCAAACAAAATTTCAGGAATGGATTAAATCTGCTAAATCCAATATTTCTTTAATTATTTATACATTTGAGACTGGTTCAGGTCCGGTTCCTTTATATGTTATAAATGATTCTATATTTAATGTTAATAATGTTCAATCTCAATTCACCATTACAAAGATTGGTCTTTATTTCATGACAGCTATTGGTCAGGGGACAACACAAGCTAGCGGTCTTTTTGGACCTTTACCAGTTCCTGGTTATGAATTCGAATCTTTTAACTCAGTTGTTTATGCGTTACATCTCAATGATAAGAAACAAACCGATCCTCGGACTAAAGGAACGAGCTACACCTTAGTAACCCTTATTTATCCTAAAATTTATGAAACCTTGCTATTAGACA
>DAHXPE010000249.1 GCA_027364495.1 Candidatus Heimdallarchaeota archaeon
ACAACAACAATTCCCATAATAATTCGGATGTAATAATCTATTTTAGTACTTAAAAAGGTAATTACATTAGGATCGGTTATTTTATTACCAGCAAGTTGTAAAACTCCACTGCCAATGGTAAAGGGATAGTAAAATATTAAGATAAAGATTCCAATTGCCGAAATTATATCATTTAAAGAATCTACCATTCGAAGACCCCGTACTTTTCCAGTGAAAGCACTAATGGAAAAATAAATCATGTCACAGCCAAGTAAAATGAAAATTATGATAATTCCAATAGAATACCAATAATCATTAAAGAATGGTTGAATATTTATATAGGAAACGTAAAATACAAAGAGCATTAGTATGAACATGACTATAGCACCTAAGGCGCCAGATAAGTGCTCAATCAAGGCTTGGAATTGAGGAGAAAGAAAATCTTTATTTTTTCGTTTTAATTTTGATCTTTTTTCGTCTAAATGTCTGGTATGGGCTTTTTCAAATTTTTCTCTAAGAATTGCAATTTGTTCCTTAAATGTAACATCATCTCGGTAATAAAGATAGGCTATAAAACACCCAAATGCGACTATTTGAATTGAAGTCCCTAATAAAGAAATAAATGGATCTTTTATCGTTGAAATTAGTGTGCTACCAATAATCATAACGGATATAAATCCAATCAATGCAATAAGGAAAAATTTGTCTTGACTCAATTTTTTCTCTGGTACAACACTCTTATTATGAAAATTTTGGGTAAATACATTAGTTTTAACATTTTGATAGGCGACGCTTGGTTCAGAAGCAGAATATTCATAGCCAGATTCTTCATAAAATCGATTAGCTAAAATTTCTGGATCTTCCATTTGATCAAGTGCTTTACGAAAAGCAGTTTCTATTGAAAGACCATCTTTAGTAGCATATTTATTCGCCGACTCCCAGATATGAGTATGTAACTCGTGGACGATTGCTTCAGCATCGGGAAGCATTGAAAGTTTTTTTCGGACCAGTTGAAGATACTGGTCAATTTCTGCATTAACTTCAGTTTGATTCATAATATTCACCAATTTAATAAATGATTAGCTTTAAATTTTCGATTGCTCATGCAATCCTTTAAGAATAGTAAAATATAATTCCCAGTATTGCCAGAGTTTCTCTGTTACTTGATGACCTTCAGGAGTTAAACGATAATATTTTCTTGCATCATCTGGTTTATCGAACTGTTCAACCAGTCCGTCAATTCGCATTTGTCTCAGAATAGCATAATAGACTGCATTTGATCCGTCAAGTTCACCATACGTCTGGGTATTAAGAACATCACTAATACCATAACCATGAATACCACCTTGTTTTTCATAATCACGGATGATAAAAAGTAAGGCCACTCTATTTGCACTTGTTAAAAGTGAATCCTTTTCTTTGTCAAGAAAGCGTTTTTTGTTTTGATCAGACATTGGTTATTACTTGGTATATTTTTTTTCTTACTTTGGCATGTATTATCTAATAAATAGTATAGCATATAATACTTTAAATAGTTTTTGATATAGGTATAAAATTAAAAAAAAAACTTTCCAAAAAGGGAAGTGATTTAAAATTAAGCCAAAAAAAAGGTTCTAAATCTTTTATTTTATTTTGTAATTAAATGTGATAACATTTTTAAGATAATTTGAGTTGTTTATTTAGGACAGTTTTACTTTGCAAAAGTTACTAAAGAAAAAAATTCAAAGCTCAGAGACTTTGAAAGGAATAATGGCAGATTATTATATAGATTTAAAAGAAAATGATGAAAAGGACACAAAACAATTAGTAGCCTGGTGTACTAGTGCTGGTCCGTCTGAATTACTACGTTCTTTCGGTTTTAAGGTTTACTTTCCTGAAAATCATACTGCTATTCTTGGATCTTCTAGAATTGCCAATGATGTCATACCTCTTGCGAATTCAGCTGGTTATTCTCCAGATATATGCTCCTATTTAACATCAGACGTTGGTGCTTATTTAGCAGGTATAACCCCTTTAACAAATATGTATGGTCTAAAAACAGTTCCAAAACCAGATGTACTTGTTTATAATACAAATCAATGTCGTGATGTTCAAGATTGGTTTAGTTACTATGCGAATCGCTTAAATATTCCAGTTTTTGGTATTCATCCACCAACTCACATACCTGAAATACAAGAATCTCATATAAATTATGTAACAACTCAGTTTGAAGATTTGATTGGTAATCTAGAGAAAGTTACCGATCAAAAATTTGACATGAATAATTTAAAGAAAATTCTATCTATTTCAAGAGAATCTTCACATCTATGGGAAGCTGTTCTTAAAACTGCCCAGCATATTCCAAGCCCAATAGATTTTTTTGATGCCTGTATTCAAATGGGTCCTATAGTCGTTTTACGTGGTGAACAAGTTGTTACTGATTATTATAAGCAATTACTTAACGAATTAAATGAACGCATAGAAGAAAATAGAGGTGTGATAGACAATGAAGAAGTAAGGGTTTACTGGGATGGAATGCCTATTTGGGGAAAATTGAAAAACTTGTCCAATCACTTCAGTGAATTAGAAGCATGTGTTGTAGCCTCTACCTACTGTAATTCTTGGACCTTTAGTGAAATTGATCCCAATAATCCAATTAAAAGTATGGCTGACAGTTACACAAAAATTTTTATTAACAGAGCAGAAGGTTTTAAATTAGATTATCTTAAACGAATGGCAAAAGAATTCAATATTAACGGTTTTATCTTTCATGATTCGAAAACATGTCCAAATAATAGTAATAATCGATATCGTTTACCTCAAAGGACTCAAGAAGCTACTGGTCTTCCAGCTATTACCATCAATGGAGATCAAAATGATCTTCGATGTTTTTCAGAAGAACAAACCAAGACTACAATCGAAGCTTTTATTGAACAAATAAAAACTAATAAAGAACTCAGCATTTAATTGGATAAATAATAAAATATTTAATTTTTGATTTCTTTTTATCAAAACTGTTCTTTTTTGCTACCTAAAATGTATATTTTTTGTTTATTTTCTTTATTTTTCTTTTAGCAGGTCTTGAAAATTACTGATTATTCTACTTACAGGACTGCTATTGTCACGCTATTGATGCGTTGATTATTATTTACCAAGTTTTCACTAAAATAATCAATTAAATCGTTTCTAGAAGAATTTGTAATCAATCACTTACTATATTGCGTCTCGTTTTCTGTAGTACCTCCTGTATATATAAAAACATCATTAACAATAAATGAGTAATCCGATTGTAAACTATTTTGGTTTGCTATTTTTTGACTTATACTTAGAAAAAGAAAACAAGCAATTATATTGTTCCTATCGTAGAAAATTTCAATTTTTTATTATTCATATTAATCATCGTTTGCTTATTCACTTAAAAAATTTTATTATTTTACAGCAAGAATGAAATCTTTAGTTTCAAAACAACGATAGACACTAATAATTATATAAATTTTTGTTTATTATTAAAATTTCTTTATAATGCCAAAATCAATTTTTATAAGTATAACTTTACAAAAATAAGAATTAAAATGGTTATTGTTTAGTAAATAAGGAGATGTAATTAGTATGACATATATTTGGTTAGCCTAAGAATAGATAACCAAGAATCAGAGGGTATCATTTTTACAAAAAAAAAAACCAAAAATCGCTTATAAAACAATTTATAATGGAACTATCAATACATTTAAAACCAATAGAAATTGAAATATTTAATCGAGATTGATACAAATGGTAGGTCAGCGGTTATATCGAAACCCAGATGAAATTGTGAATAGAATTAACAATAGTATTCAAGACTACATTGATTCTTATAGAGGTGATTTATCATCCGATGAACAAGAAATTATAAATAAAATCAAAGAGTGGGATATTAAAGTTGAACATCAACTAATGGAAATTTTCATGGCATCAATAACAGATGAAGAATTCGATGAGTTACTAAGTATGTCTCTTCATTCAGTAGTAGATTTAATGAAAGAACAAGCAAAAGCTGACGGCGTTATAACTGAAAAAGAAGAAAGAATTATTAATTTTATGTCAGATGCTATACTTAAAAAAGGAATAGGAGAGTAATTACTTATGACACAAGTTGAAACTCAAAATAAAAAGAAAAAAGCAACAACAGAAACTATTGGCATTGTAACAAAAGTAACAAAAGAAACATCAGATACCCATACACTGCGCATCTCAATGCCTAATCTCAAAGATGAAGAAAAACCTTTCACATTTAAACCAGGCCAATTTGTAATGGTCAGACCTGTTATCAACGGTAAAACAATTCCAAGAGCTTATTCAGTTTCCTCATCTCCCACCAGATCTGAATCAGAAAATTATTATGATTTGACTGTCAGGCAAACACAAACACCAACGGTAAGTAAATGGCTTAATGATCGAAAAGTTAATGATGAGATTTTATTCCGTGGACCATATGGTCAATTCTTTTGGGAAGAAAATCATCCAGAATCATCTGAATTACTTCTTTTAGGAGGAGGATCAGGAGTAACACCGTTAAAGAGCATGATGGAATATATTGCGGATAAAAAATTGGGGAATAAAGCAAAATTACTCTATTCGTCAAAAACTTTTCAAGATATCATTCTTAAAGAGCCCTTAGAACAATTAGCTAAAGATAACGACAACATCGAAGTTGAATTTTCTTTAACAAGAGAACCAACTGATAGTTCTTGGATTGGTAGAAGAGGAAGAATAGATGAAAATTACATTAAAGAAACCTTAAAAGAATTTGATATTCCGAAAACAGGCTGTTATCTCTGTGGAACACCAGCTTTTGTCGAAAACATGTCATCATTATTACAAGGTGCTGGAATTTCAGAAGAGAAGATTTGGCATGAAAGATGGGAATGAATTGTAATAGCTACCGAATCATTCTAACTAGTCAAATTTGGACAAATTCCAACTTTGAGTAAGAAAAAATGAACTACACATTAACCCTATTATGTATTATATTTTTCTTTTGCCAAAACAAGTAGGATAACATACTATCAAAAATAATATTTACCTCATAAGCTAAAAAATTTTGATTCTTCCATAATGATTTCTGAAGAAGATAACGAAAATAGATTTTATAAAATTTATAAACCAGAAGGTTTATAAAAAAAATTCTTTTAAATCCATGATAAGTCATAATCAATCTTCTGAATCATCTAATGCAAATGAAAAAATATTTCGTGTAGATAAATTTATCGTACCAGAAAATGGACGAATTGAATTCCTTGACACAGTCAAAAAAACCCATACTTTTTTGAGAACATTACCTGGTTTTAAACAAGATTTTATTTTTGAACAATTTTCTGGATTTGGAAAATATAATTTTGTAACTGTGGTTGAATGGATTAATATTGATTATGTTAATTCAGCAAAAGTTGCTGTACAGGAAATGCAAAAGAAAGAAGGATATAATCCACAAGAAATTATGAAACGAAACGAAATAAGTTCTGACTTTTCGTTTTGTAAATCATTAGTTTTCTAAATATTAATTAATTTCAAATTTTTTGATAGCTCTATCTTAATTTTTTTTCAAAGCATGTTAATATTTTTACTATTATTTTATGCCATATAGCTATTATTTCTTCTGAATTTTCTCCAATATAAACATCTTGAAGTGCCTTCATAAATGAACCTATGAAATAATCTATGTGTTCAACAGTTACTCCAACGTCTTTATGTTTCTTAACTAATCTATTTAAATGGTTCTCTATAAGATCTGGAGTTGTAATATGGTTCAATATCAATTCCATTGATCCATAAAACATTTTATATTGAAATTCAAATTTTGTGTCATGAAATAATGCTCCTGCTTCAGTTTGAAGAAAGTAATAATAAAATCGGAGAACAAAAAAATCTAAATTTTCTTTTATTTTACTCAATGATGAATAAAATACCTTCTGTGTTGTATTATCTAAATCAATGATATTTTCCGTTTTCATAACCAGATTTAAAATATTTATTTTTAATAAATTACCTAATCAAGTCTATATCTTCTATTTGTATTTTCTATTCAAATTATAATTTATATATGAAAGTACGATCAAAAAACAGCTTCAACATCACCAACCAAACAAAGAAGACTTGTCTTAGGTGCTTTATGAATTTATACTTTATTAGAACGATTTTCATCTACTTTTCTAATGAGTCCTAAATGGAATTATTTTAATATTGATGCGCCAATTATAATATTGATGCGCTAGGAAATATTTGAAATACAAAATTTACAAATACTGATATAATACCAAAGGCAGACAGAAATAATGGAAAAATTTACAGACCCGGAATATTTACGTTCTGAACAATACAAAAATAACCAAAACTTAACTATAAGAATTAACCTACATGCAAAATATAGTACAAATACCTATGGATTCCATAAATGGGACTTTGATCATTATGAGTTTCCTTCTAATTGTAAAATACTAGAAGTCGGAACTGGATCAGGCGACTTATGGTTTGAAAACAAACATAGAATTCCACAAATAAATAGATTAGTTATCTCTGATTACTCTTCAGGCATGCTCGAAGGTACAAAGGTTCGACTTCAATCAATCCTCCCAATAAATACAGAATACAAAACAATTGACGCCCAAAATTTACCTTTTGCAGACGAATCATTTGATATCGTAATTGCCAATCATATGCTTTACCATGTACCAGAAGTGCCAAAGGCAATTAGTGAAATTCATCGAATCTTGGTCAAAGGAGGAACACTTTATGCTAATACGAATGGTAAGAATCATATGATTGATCTATATAATCTAATGGAAAAGTTTGATCCTAAAAATGAATGTAATCGTATTAAATCTTTGAGTTTTTCTCTTGAAAATGGCTTAGAATTAGTAAAATCTTTTTCGTCAAGTAAATTATTACGCTATAATGATTCATTGCATGTAACAGACGCAAATGATTTGCTTTTATATCAACTTTCCTTAATAAGCAATAATAGAGAATTACAAACTGAATCCAGTCAAAAAAAGTTACTAGTTTTTTTTCAAGAAATAATTGACAAAAAAGGTTACATCAAAATAACAAAAGATGCTGGAATGATTATTGCTAAAAAATAATATTTTTTTATTTTTCTTCCCAATATATCTTTTCATCTATTCTTTTATTTAGGAAACTGTATTGTAATTTTAACTGCGTTCTATGATGAATATCATGCTCCACTAAATGCCACAAAACCCAATGAAGTTTTACTTGATAAGGTTTGCCGTCATCTCCCATATCTGTTAATGTTTTGTTCCAATCATCATTTGATAACTTGTTTAATAATCTTTTGCATCTAGAAAATGCGTTTTGTAATGTTTCATTAATGATTTCAACAGTTAAATTTTCTACTGGAATAATTTTTTCCGTAGGATTTTTTTCACCATCTTTAATGACCTCAGTTAGCCAACCATTAATTGCACCAGCTATATGATAAAAAGTATCACCAACGGTATGTAATTTTGGATCAAATGTATATTTTAAATCCTCTGGTACGAGTAAAGACGCCATATACAAGATACTTTCTTGGACTTTGGTCCAAAAGCTGAAAAATTCTTTTAATTCTAATTTATCTGTCATTTTTTAAACCAACTGCCGTTTTTACCTATCTTTTAATAACTTATGTATCGATCATCCAAAAATGAATTTAAAAAAATAATTGAGATCAAAATTTAATTTTAAAATTTATACCATCTATTAAGAGATAAGATAAAACATCAGTTTCTGATACCTTTTCTAGAGGTTTTCGTGATTGTACTAATAGCTTTATATAATATGATGAAAGTCATAGTTTGAATTTAGTAAATAAATTCATTGTGATGCATATGAAACAAATCAAAAAATTGACTATTTTATTATTTGCTTTTTTGATGATTTTTAGTCTTTTTATTACTTCCAACCCTATCCAAACCAGTAATAAAGAATCAACTCTGCAAACAAATAAAATCCAACAAAATTCCTGTCCAATTTACGTAATGACAGGTCAGATTGTAGTACCAACTAATTTTTCAAGTGTATCTGCAGTATATAATTATCAAGACTACAATTTCAGTGCTAATTGGGATAAACAAACAACAACAAATTATTACACGGGTTATTATAGGAATGATAATGTTCAGGCTGTTATTTATAACGTAAATCTTGCAGATAATACACAAGTTGTAGTTATTGGATATAATTCAAAAACAAGCCAAATGCAAGTACTTTCAGATTTTTGTATGCCTTATATGACATTTGGAGTCAATCCGGGCGATTCAATGACTTATCAAATGACCCATAATAGCACCCAGGCTATTCCTTTTTTTAATTTTACAACTACCTATGTTTCCAATGGAGATAAAATTGCCATTGACGTCATTAATTTATTTCCCTTTCAATTACAATATACCATTGGATCTAATCCATCTTTTCAATCAAACCAACCAATGTTTTTTGTACTATCTCAACAATTTATTAATGAAAGTATAATCAACTATCCAAAAGCTCCAAATGGAATGTTTAATCTTACATTTTTTAATAGCTCAATAGCTATATTTACAATGAATAATGCAACAACAGGTTTTGCAAATTTTACTTATAATATAAAATTAGGGATCCTAATCAATATGAATGGAACCTTTTTTGACCCCCAAATGAATCCAATCCAAATGAATATTCAACTACTTAATTACACAGAATCTCAATCTAATGTTTATCAGCAGTCCAATCCTTTTGGGGTTAATGTCGGTGATACATTCAAATATTTATTTACAACGAACCAAACAGGTTCAACACCATTTTTTGGAGTAAAAAATGGAACGCTAAAAATAAGTAACAGACAAACCGTAACGATTTTTGTTAATCAAATTGATCTCAAATACAACCCAAACCAGATTTATATTACAATGACTATTGGTACAAATGCTCCTTATAATACTAGTGATACAATGTTTTTCATTATACCCTTGCCAAATCTTGAAGAACTAATAAAAGGTGGTCCAAATTTACCTCCAGATGCACCAACACTTGTTTCTTATAACGATAGTTTTGTTGTTATGAAAATGACTGACCCACAAGGTCAAGGCCAAGCTATTGTAACGATGGACAGAGCTCATGGATTTTTAGTTTTATTTAATGGTGTAATTTTGGATCCTCAGAACATTCCTATTCAAATGGATTTGTCACTCCAAAGTTCAACCATTCCTGTAAATTCAACCATAAATTCCTCAAATACTACAAAAAACGCTACTTTGACTACAACTCCGGGTTTTGAACTAATAGCATTTATTCCAGTAATGGGAGCTCTGATTATTTTCAGAAAAAGAAAATAATCCTAAATATTTTTCTTCATTTTCAATTTTCTCTTTTCTAATCTTATTGTAACCACAAATTGTGGTTACAAATAAAAATCATTTTATGTTTTGAATATTTTTAAAGCTTGCAAAGTAGTTTTATTTGGTGTCATATTTTGGAAGATGATTTTGATTTTGAAGATTCAGAAGATGTTATTGTAATTGAACCTGAAGTTAATGAGCTTAATTTTAAAAATAAAACAATAATTCAGCCCAAAGAAGGTGATGTAATTATTGTAAAAGGAAAAATTTATAGTAGAGATTCATTACTAGTGAATGGTTCAATTCAGGCTGATTCAATTGAAATCGATGAAAAACTTGTTATAAAAGGGAATTTAGATTGTAATAAAGTTAATATTGGAAACAAATTACTTGTTAATGGAAATATAAATGCTTCTATAATAAATTGTGGGAATAAAATAGAAGTTGCAGGTGATTGTGTCGTTGAAGAAATAAATTGTGGAAATAAAGTCGAAATAGAGGGACATTTTCGTGGATCAAAAGTGCAAATTGGAAATACTCTAAAGGTTGAAGAAGAAGCAACAATTAATGAGTTACAATTAGGAGGATCCTTTGAAGGATCAGGGGTTATTAATGGAGAAAAATTGAATATTGGAGGAAATTTAAATTTTTCAGGACCAATTACTATTACAGAAAAAATAATGATTGGTGGTAAATGTAAAATCGATGGACCAGTCAAATCAGAGAAAATTGGCACTGGTGGTTCTTTAATATTATTGCAAGGAGTTGAAGCACAACAATTGAAGGCCGGAGGTAATATTAAAATATACGAGCAGGCTAAATTTACTCAGTTGAAAGCAGGTGGCAGTCTTAAAATTAATTCTGAAAATGTAACCTTTTCATCAATTTCCCTTGGAGGAAAATTACTTGCAGCAGGAAACTTGCAAGGTTATGACCTTGATGTAGGAGGGTCAGTAGAAGTAGAAGGATCATTAGTTGTTTCATCAATAGATGTCGGTGGTAAAGTAATTGCTCATGAAAGTATTATTGTAAATAACATTGAAGTCGGTGGAAAATTAGAATCTGACCAAACAATCTATGCAAAAGGAAAAATTTCCGTCGGATCTAGAATCAGTACTCCTGAATATTTATTCGCAGATCAAATTGAAGTTGGTGGAAAAATAAATGCATTACAGATACTGTGTACTGATTTGACAGTTGGAGAATCAGTTGAAACCGAGAAAGGAATTTTCGTGTTAAATAAATTGCGCCTAGGTAAAAAATCATCAATAGAGGGACCAATAGTTGGTGAAATAGTTTCTATTGGTAAAAAATCAAAAGTTGAAGATGTTTATGGTGCGACAATAGAAATTGGAAAATTAACAGAGACAAGAAACATTTATTGCTCAGATAATTTAAGAATTGGAGACAAAGCAATTATAAACGGTAAAATTTTCTATCAAAATAACCTTGAAACGGGTATTGATATTGAATTTGAATTTGAACCAGAAAAAGTAAAACAATTACCAGAAAAACCAGTTTCGGATGAAGTATCAGCTGAAATAAAACAAAAAGCATCCGAATTACAATAAAAGGCATATATTATATTTAAAAACTTCATCAAAACAATTGAAAAATGATTGCAAATGAAGAACAGGACTCGAATAGACATATATTCAATGATGTTGGAAGCACTCGATCAGAGCGATAATGGATTTAAAATAACACGCTTATCTTATGCTGTGGGAATACCAACTGACCGAGCGAGAAGATATCTGAATATGCTTTTATCGGCTGGATTAGTTGCTCCAAACCTATTAGATCACAGTTATTATGTAATAACAAACCATGGAAAGAAATTTTTAGAATCATTCTATGTTTTAAGAGGATATATGAAAGAAATGGATGGAGATTTAGATAAAATGGATTTTAAATAAAAATTTGGCAAAAATCGCTAATAACATTAAATTTTTTCTTTTAATTAAAAATAAAGCAGTTTTTCAAATTCATTTAGAACTAATTAGCCCGTGATTGCTTGTATTGAGTTTTTCTCTCAATATGATATTTTTCAATTATTGGCTTACTAACAAAGAATACCAAGCTACTAACAATAAGTAGACTACCAATAATAATCCAAGATGAATAAGAAATACCAAGAAACACAATATCTATGAAAAATGGAACTATTATTTGAAGTAATAAGACCAAAGACATGGTATTTGCTGAAACAACTTTTAATCCTTTAAAATAACCAATAAATGGAATAATTGTTGAAAAAACAGCTAAAGCTACAATTAATGGCCAAATTGAATTAGATACATTATAAGTTTTATTTGTGACTGCAGTAGGTAAGATACTAAAGAAACTTAATCCTAAAGTTACAATGAAAAATAAGGTCATTGAGTCAACATCTTTATTGACTGTATTAGTAAAATAAGACGAGGAAATAAGGTAAAAAGAATAAAAAAGAGCCGAAAAAAGTAAAAATATAACTCCCACGTTAATATTACTAAATAAATCAAAGATTCTGCCATTAGTAGCTATAAGAATTGTTCCACTAATAGCTATAATTATTGCTATTATATTGGTCTTAGTAACAGGAGTATTAAGGAATTTAGCCCCTAAGAAAGGAACAAAAATTATGAATTGAATGGCTAATAAGGTTGATAATCCTGCTGATATGGTTTGTTGACCTAAATATTGAAATTCTAAACCAAGAAATTCAAAAAAAGCAATTAACCAAATCCATTTATTAGTTATAAGCAAGAAAAAAGAATCACGTTTAAAAAACAAAATAAAAGGTGAAAAAAGAAAGACCGCAAAAATGAATCTTAAAGTTAAAAATAAGTAGGGGTTAATATCTGCTAAACCAAAGCTAATTAATGAATTAGCTAATCCCCATCCCAAGACAGCAAGTGCTATACCTATATAGCCAGTTATATTATCAGTTGAATATTCCACGATAAAAGTACTCCGAAATTTGTAAGTTTATGAGCATTTAATACTAAATTGTGCTCTCTACTTCTTATTTTGCGTTAGAGATCAATTCTCTTTCTTAGTTGCGTACGCAACTAAAAAAATGGTTGCGTTGGCAACATATGAAATCTTAAATATAATTAAGAAAAATAATAAATCTAGATGATTTTTACATGGTAGTCGAAATATCACTACGTTTAAAACATGATTGCCCTTTTCTTGAGTTTTCAACTCAATTTGGTAAAAAGCCAGTTTATCATTACTGCAGTACGATGAATGATTATTTAATTATACCTGAAAAATTATCAGAACAAAAAAAATTGTTTGCTGAGCAAATATTTGGTCGTTTTGATAGTCTTTCTATAAAAGAGATTGGAGTTCCTGCTGAAATGACTTACATTTCAATGGACTGCCCATGTGGTAGTTTGATTTCGACAAATATTGTCCCTAAAATGAGAGAATTAAAAGCCGTACCAATTTATCCTATTTTATATCAAAATGGGTATGAAAATTATAAGGTTTATTGTAAGAATCAGAAAATAGCTACTAATTTTATTGAAAAAATGAAAGATTTAGTTGAAATAGAAATTCTTTCAAGTGAAGATTTTGGAGATGACTGGATCGTTTCTCAGACTGCCGTTCTTAAGCAATTAATTGAAGAATTAACACCACTTCAAATAGATACCTTAACCCAAGCATTCGAAGGAGGGTATTATAATATCCCAAGAAATATTAAAACAGAAGACATAGCTAAAAAGAATGGTAAATCACGTTATGCTGTTGATAAAACCTTACGATCAGCTGAAAACAAGATTTTGAATTATATAATGCCATTTATTTATTTGCAAAAGTCAAATGTTCGTGTCAAGCCCTGTATAATAGAAAAAATACCAATTGAAATGAAAATTTAACTAATTTAAGAATTATAATAAGAAAAATCATCTACAAATACAATTCTACCAATAAATTCAAGATTGGAGTTTTCTTCAAGAATT
>DAHXPE010000264.1 GCA_027364495.1 Candidatus Heimdallarchaeota archaeon
TTTAGTTAATAGGTAATGTTTATTTTCAAAGAGTAAGGTTTTTACTTAAATGGTAAATATACGAGGACTAAAATGGTTATATTTTAAGTGAATTTGGTCTAATGGTAAATACAGAAATTGAATGGACAGATAAAGTTGCTGTTGTGACAGGCGGAGCGAGTGGTATTGGTCGTGCAATCATCGAAAATGCCCTTAGTAGAAATATGAAAGTTGTCCTTGCTGATATTAATAAGAATAATATAAATGAGGTTATCACTGATCTTAAAGTTGACAAATCAAGAATTATAGCTGTTCAAACTGATGTAACTAAATTCGAATCGGTTCAGAATTTAGCAAAGCAGTCATTTGATTCATTTGGAAGGGTTGATTTCCTTTTTAATAATGCTGGAGTGGCAGAAAATAGTTTTGTGTGGGAATCATCACTAAAAGATTGGGATTGGGTTCTAGGAGTTAATCTTATGGGTGCTGTCCATGGTATTAAAGCTTTTATTCCAAAAATGCTTGAACAAAACAATGAAGGCTTTATTGTCAATACTTCTTCATTGTCGGGATTAATGTCAGCTAACCTTGGAATTTATTCAGTAAGCAAGCATGCTGTTGTTTCTTTAAGTGAAACTCTCTTACAGGAATTAAAACTAATTAATTCAAAATTAAAAGTAGCTGTATTTTGTCCTGGATTTATTAAAACAAATATTAATACTAGTGAAACAAATCGACCTCAAGAGCTTCTCGATACTGAAATAAAATCTAATGAAAATGTTGTTCGTCCAGAACTTATTAAAATTAAGAACTTTGTCGATAGAGTGATTGCAGCAGGTATGGATCCAAAAATAGCCGTAGAAATTTTATTCAAAGAGTTAGCCGAAGGAAAATTCTACATTATGACCAATAAAGATGAAAAAACTATGAAAACAATCCAAATGAGAATGGAAGGGATTTTAGAAGGTGTTTTCAAAGGATAAGTGCTTGAAACAATTACTTTTTAACTGGATGGATTATTTAAAGGAAAGTATTGATTATAGGGGCATGAATAATTCAAATACATTTAAAGCGAATCTGTCTATTCTTTTAGGTTTCTTCTTTTATTTACTGTCGTTTAATGGTATCATTTGGAGAAGTAATGCTTAATGGACCAAATAATGGTTAATCAAATCTGGTTAAAAGCTTAAAAATTTATTAAAACCCACAAATTACAAATATTCATATCATATGACAGGGACTCAGAAATTTCTGACTAATGCATTCTTTTTAATCTTTTCCTTTGTCAATGCATTGACAATTACAGAAATTTACTTCCTAAAGATCAACTCTATAGGCTGCATTAAATTTAGTTTTAGAAATAGGATCTAATAAATATTTAAGAGTTGTTCCAGTTCAATTGACATCCGTTATTGAGGACAAAACAAACCCAAATCGAGTAGCTCAAGGGAAAACAATTTTAGACACTTTAGAACCATTACACCTTGATATACCTGTTATAATACTGTGCGATTTTAATACTTTCCCTGATTGGCCAGAGACATTAATTTTTTCTTCTCAATATCAAGATACCAGGAATGTTGCACATTCAAAACAAAATGGCTATAATTGGCCAACTTATGGTTCTCCGAATCAGCGAATAGATTATATATTCGTTGATGATTCAATTTCAATTTTAAATTGTTCAATAAGTAATAATCTATCTATTTCAGATCATAATGCTATTTAGGCGGATCTAGTTAACTAAATTTATATTTTATCATTAGGAATGGTCCAAATTACATTTTTTTTTAATTATAGTTATTCATTTTTTGTAAATTGTTGATTTTTTGTATTTACTAATGTATAAACTAAGAAAAACTCTTGAAATATCTAAAAATGAATTTGAAATCGAAAAGATTATAAATAAAATTATGAATATATAAATTTGATTAGCATGAATTATTATAATTTAAAAGAAGAAGATAAATTCGTTTTGAATTCTTATATTCAGTTTGGGACTTATTATATGGCATTTCTTGGA
>DAHXPE010000268.1 GCA_027364495.1 Candidatus Heimdallarchaeota archaeon
TTCTGATATTGTTCTTTCCTGGTGTCGTGTTTTCGATACTATCAATAATCACATGGTTATTAATGAGTAATTTCATTTTACAAAAGATTGATAAAAACCAAGAATTGACATTTTCAAAATTTGTAAATGATTTAATCAAAAACATTTTCAATCAACCCATTGGAATTAGATACAGTAAAGGGGTTTTTTATCTTTTAATTGAATTTGCTATTCTATGGTTCTTTCAGATTTTAATTTTAGGTAATTTTTTTGGTTTAAACAAATATAATGCATATTTCTTACTTTTTATTCTGCTTATAGGTATTTTGCTTGAAGTATTTTACCAATTAGATTTAACATCGAATATATTGATATTTACCGGGAAAATTATTTCTGGATTTATAATAATAGTAAGTTTAGGACTATTATTATTAGAACAAAATCAAAATTCTTTCGTAGATTTGAGTAATCATTTAGTAAATCATTTTTCATTATTAGACATTGTTCTTTTGTTGCTTCTTTTTTATGCATTAAGTAAACTCAGTACCTATATGGATTACAAAAAGATACCAGTTCTTCTCTTACCGCCTAATGATGTAACTATTTATAAAAATAAAATTGAAAAGGGTAATCCTGTAGAAAATTATCTACGATGGATATTAGAATCATTCCATCAAATCATAATTTCTCAGTTATTAGTTTTCATTATCTTTCCTCTAACATTACAATTACTGGGTATACAAGGTCCCCTTTGGATTCAATTCTTTTTATTTATCACATTTCAGCTATTTTTCTTGCTCGCATCTCTTTTCATTAATTTAATAAATACAAATAATGAGTTTAAACTTCCCAATCAGCAAAGTAAGGGTATAATTATCTTTCTTTTATTACTGGTAATAATTGTTTTAGGTTAATGTACCAAATTTGTAATTACAATTAATGTATCAGTTTAATCATTCTTCTCTGATCGATATCAATAATAATTTTCAGGTAGCCAGTCATAGATATATTGAATTCCTTATCTGAAGTGTCTATTCGCAGAACTCCATCTTTAAGAGTGTTAAGTTTCTGAGTTGAACAGCAGATAAGTAAATGTTCTTTTGATATAGCTCTAATTATCCTGGGACTTATTTGATGATTTCCTCTTCCAAAAATATAGCCCATACCACCTATGGGTGTAATAAGAAGGAAAATATCTTTATATTTTTCAATTAAAGTAAATATTTGGTCTTCGCGAGCATCAGAAATAAGAATTCGGGAATTGAACTTATTATCATATTCAATACAATCAACTCCAAGGGTGGATCTTGATATACCTAATTTCTGAGCTAAAGGGTTAAATGTTGAACCTGGTCCTATTATGAGAAGCTTGTTTGAGCTATTTTCTTTTAGTACATTAATAATTTCATCGGCTATCCGTTGTAAATTTTCTTTTTCGGAGTTATTACTTTCAACACGCTCTTTAGCATTTTGGAAATATTCTGGATAAGCAGGAACTGGGACAATACCTTTCAAAGTTATGCATAAAACTCCTTTCTTGTAAAGATTTTCATCAAGGTCCAATAATTCAGCATCAGAAACATTTTTTGAAGATTCAAAAGCTAAAACAACATTCACTGCCTCTTCAGGTGTATGAGAAAAAACTGAACCATAGGTTTTAACACCGCTCGGAATTCCTAGCATTGGTGTTTTATGCTTAATTGATAATCCAATATCAATGCTGGTTCCATCGCCTCCAACAAATAAAATCAAATCAACTTGTTTACTTTCAAAATGCTTAATTGCTTCTTTAGTATCGTTAGCAGTAGTTTCAATTGATGATAGTTCTAAATCTATGAGTTCATACTTAAAATTAAAATTTTTAATAACCTGTTCTCCCATTGGAGATTTAGGAGTAAAAAATAAAAATCTTTCTCTAATATCCTTTTTTATTGTTTTATCAAGCACCGTAAAAAAAAATTCAGCTCTTTTATGGGCAATAGGAGTAGCACCTAAACGGATAGCTTCTTGTGCAAGACCATCTGTACCTTTAAGGGCAACAGTCCCACCAAGACCAGCAATAGGATTAATAACAAATCCAATTCGCATGTGTGAACGCTCAAAAACTACTTTTATAATGATGAGATAAGAAATGTAAATATGAATTCCTGTTTCATTACAAGTCATAAAAAAGATCAAATTTAAAAAAGATATAGAAGAAAAAAAAAAGGAAGTTAAAAGTAAAATTAGTGTTGAAATGTTTTTAGTAAGCCATTAAACGTGAATCACGTTTAGGATTGTTGTGTGTAAGGGCTAATTTGGCTGCAGTTTGGAAAACTTTTTCGACATTTTCATTATTTTTAGCTGATGTTTCCATATAGGGAACACCATACTTTTTGGCTAGTTCTTCGGCTTCATCAATTGAAACTTCCCGTAAATCATCAGTAGATTTATCAGATTTGTTACCTACAAGAATAAACGGAGTTTGGGGAGAATTTTTTTGTAATTCACGGACCCAGGATTGCACATCAAAAAAAGATCCTCGAGAAGTAATATCAAAGACAACTAGTGCTGCATGAGAACCTTTGTAAAAAGAATCTCGAATATTACTAAATCGTTCTTGCCCTGCTAAGTCCCATAAAACCATTGAAAGAGTTTTATTTGTTGTGTTGAAATTAAATTTTTTGTTGTGAATTTCACAACCTACTGTAAGATCATAAGTACCTGGGATAAATCCACGGGTTAAGGAAGTGCAAAGCGATGTCTTACCAACAGCTCCATTTCCAGATATTGTAATTTTTAAGATTGGATTATCTGTTGCAAAAGCATTTGAAGATACTTCTAGTTCATTTAACAAAATTGACACCTTTTTAAAGGAAAACTGGCATAAACCCCTAGATATGGAATTTAGAACCAGCTACTCTAATTTCAGATTATCTACTATTCTACCGAAAATGATTATAATTTCACATAATATGCTTGGGATATATAGAGAAAAATGTTTTTGTCGGCTCTTTGTAATTAATCGATTCATTAAAAGATATCAAAACAAAAATTTATTACGGAATGATGCATGAATTTTGATAGGTTAACAGACGCAATTATTCAATTACTGATAGTTGCAACATTTCTACTAGTTTTAATAGAGAAATTTGATTTTGTTTTGTTAATAAACGTTATTATCTTAGTAAGTTCAATTATACTAATAGGATACCTGAATGCACCCATACTTAAAGAAAAAATTACAAGAACATCAGATTCGAAAATTTATCAAATCCTTATTATTATAGCACAGGTAATTTTTTTTCTTCTTTTAATGGGCATCATTCAATCAAGTATTTATTTTTATTTTAATTATACAAATGGCATTTTTGAATCAATTCTTTTGCTTTTTGGTCTTATTGCAATTATTCAAGGTTTTAATAAATTTCAAATAGCACATGAACCCTAATATTCATCTTTAAAAATATTAAAAATTTTATTCATTGCTTATGGTTCAATCTATGAATACTCATTATTTTTTGACCTAACTATCATTACTATAAACTCACTTAATCCAATCAGTTTTATTTTTGGCTTGATAACAACAATTCCAATCAATTTTCTGCTACATATTGAATTTACATTAAAGACTAAAGGAATAGCAGAAATTATTTTTATTCAAGGACTTTTTATAGTGATAATAACTGCAATTAATGTTTTTATAATGAAAAAAATTCATTCAATTGCTAAAAAAAAGCCCGATCCAATTGAAAACTTCAAAAATCTGTCTCTAAGAATCTCAAAAACTCCCTTTTTCATTGTTATTGTTTATTTATCAGTTCTTCAATTATCAAATGGTTTCGATGAGTTTTTAGGTACTATAATTTGGCTCTTGAGTTTATTATATCTCTTAATTTCAGTTATTGCTCCTTCAATATATACCAAAAATGAAACAAAAGTTCTACAGCTAAATTTTCTTCTCTGGGTTCTGGTAGCAGGCTTTATCACAAGCTTACGGCATCAATTTGCTCAGCAAAATGCTTTTATTCAGAATATTACTGGTCAAATTATAACAAATCAAATGATAAACCAAATTTTAACGTTCATATTACTAAATATTACATTTTTTATGATAATTTATTATTTACTGACTAAAACCACAGTAAAAAGACAAAATAAAATCAATTTGTATGGCAATTTTATTGTTTTAGTAATATTAGCAAGTTATATACCAATTATAGCTATAAAGTTGATAGTAGTTATTTTAACAGTATTTTTGATAGTTGTGAAAGAAAATTCTATAAATTTAAAAGAAAAGGTAAATTTCGATTATTTACGAGAAAAAATTGTACAAATATCAATTTTTTCTATTGCATTTTTATTAATGTAGCTTTATTAGGTGTAATTTTGAGTACAATTCATGTTGAATTAAGAAAAGAGTTAAATGTGCTCTTATTTGACTTTGGTACATTATTTATAAAATCTTCGGTCATGGAAAACGGAGAATTGAATGAATATAATGCCGTCATAAGAAACCAGATTTTTTTTCTGTCACCTGAAAAAGCACAAAGAATTCAAGATGATTCAAAAGGAGAAGTTAAAGTTGAATCAGGTTATTACACTTTAAAAGAAATTGAAGAAAAAAAACTCCTTTTCCAGGCAGATCCGATATATGTCCAGTTGGATGCAATCCCAAAATCAACTGAAATCCTTGCTAAAGCATATCAAAATATTTGTGAACAAACAGAAATTGAATTAGGATTAGAAAATAAAATAATGTCCAATTTGAAAGAATGGGCAGTGATAATAGCAATTGCTGCCTTTGAAACAGATGAAGCAAGAAGGACAGTAGAAGATATACACATAGAAGCTGTGAAAAGCTTGGGATTCAAATGTTTCTATCTCAATACCCAAATAATGTTTGATTATATAAGCCAAATAAATCATATGAAAGAATTAGGACTGCAAGAAGGTTATGGCTTTATAGTCAACATAGGTGGCGGTGATACAGAGATAGCGGCGATATCAGGAGTGCCACTGATGCATACATTTAGAAGATACCCTTTAGCAGGACAAGATGTAACCCTCTATTGCGAACGTATTTTACAAGAAGAGCTATTAATAACTGGAGTTTTAATAAATACAATCGAAGAATGGTTGATTGAAGGCGGCACAGTTCTACATGATGCACCTGATACTATTAAACTAGTAAAACGAAAAGAGGTAAATATTAAGAAAATTCTTAATGCACCTGCGCTTCTATTCGATTATAAAAATTATTATCACAAAGAACGACGATTTAATTCTATTACAGAAATCATTAGAGATTCAATTGAGGCAGCAATAATGTCTGCATCCTCGACATATGATGATGCAATTGCACTAATCTTAAGTGCTGTAATCATTGTTGGGGGAGGAGCAAATTACCACGGCATTGCTCAACGTTTAGAAGCTGAGCTTAAAGCAACTTTTCCAGAATATATGAATGATATTCAAGTAATTACGGGAGCCAATCCTCAATTATGCGGGATTAATGGCATGCGTCAATTATTAAAAATGAAATACAAAGGGAATAGTGCAGGGTTGAACTTTAAAAGTTTTCCTTAACCGCAATTTATTTTTGATGTCTTTGCGGTACAGCTAAAATTTTAATACGCTTAAAAAATTTTAAAATCAACCAAAGTTTTACATAAAAATCTGGATAATAAAAGCATACTAAATTCAATTAGAAACATACTAAATTCAAATACAAGGTTATGTAAATAATTATGTCAGAAAATGTACCTAGAGTCGCAATTAACGGTTTTGGAAGAATAGGAAGATTAGTTCTCCGTGCTTTATTAGAAAATGAAAAAGAAGATCCTGAACGAAAAATTGAAATAGTTGCTATCAATGATATAGCAAAACTCGAAATGAATGCTCATTTATTAGAATTTGATAGTATTCATGGCAGAATGCCTTATAAACTGAAAGTTGATAATGAAAAAAGTAACATAATCGTTAATGATCATGTTATTCATAATCTTACTGTTAAAGATCCTGCGGATCTTCCTTGGAAGGATTTAAATGTTGATTACGTTATTGAATCAACTGGTTTATTCAGGAATCGTGATAGTTTAGGAAAACATCTTAAAGCAGGTGCTAAACGAGTAATCCTATCTGCTCCCGCTAAATCAGCGAAAGATGTGGATATCACTGTTGTTCGTGGAGTTAATAGTAGTAAATTAACTAAAGATCATAAACTTATTTCAAATGCCAGCTGTACAACTAACTGTTTGGCTCCCGTTTTGAAAGTTTTGGATGATAATTTTGGTGTCAATTCAGGTTTAATGACCACTATACATTCCTATACTAATGACCAACGAGCCCTTGATATGCAACATGAAGATTTCAGACGTGCCCGTGCAGCTGGTTTGTCTATGATACCTACCACAACTGGTGCCGCAAAAGCTATAGGACTGGTTTTACCAAATTTAGCAGGTAAAGTTGATGGTTTATCTATAAGAGTTCCTACCCCAAATGTTTCCATAGTAGATTTAACTGCTAATTTAAAAACTGAGGCTACTGAAGAACAGGTTGAGCAAGCGTTTCGAGATGTTGCAGATAAACCTAATGAACTCAATGGAATTGTTGACTATGAATGGCGTAGCCTGGTTAGTCACGACTTTAATCATACAAAGTATAGTGCAATTGTGGATTTTCCTTCTAGTATGGTTTTTAACAAAAATATTGCTAAGATTCTTGCCTGGTATGATAACGAATGGGGCTTTTCTAATAGAATTTCAGAATTAATCTTTGATCTATGGAAATTTGATCAGTAAGTTTCGATTACAATTGAAACAAGGCATGTTTTAAGCAAATGATTAAAGATATACTCTTTTATTTTGCATCTTTTTTTCCCATTTTGCTTATTCTCACAGAGCCTTTTCCACAACTTATTTTCCTTTTACTGTTCTTTATTTTAATCCCATTCATAGGAGGCTTTTGGAGGCAACTGAACTTTTATGATGGGACAATAGCTTCCTTTGGATGGGATTAAAATAAAGAACAGTAAAAGGAAAATAAGTTGTGGAAAAGGCTCTGTGAGAATAAGCAAAATGGGAAAAA
>DAHXPE010000278.1 GCA_027364495.1 Candidatus Heimdallarchaeota archaeon
GAAGTAGTCAAATGCATATTTTTTGACTATTGTTAATTTATAAGTCTAAGCTAAGAGAGCGCAAGTCTTTTATAAAAATAACCTTTTGATGGACATTTAACTACATTTTGCGGAAATGAATTAGGATTTATTTACAAAACAATGATATATCAATGGAGCTTGATTTAAAAAAAGATCTTTCTCAGAAACAAATCAATAGTTACTTTTAATTAAAGATAGACTTTAAGGAGTATAGGATTTACGAAAGAAAAAAAAATCGTGCAAACGATTTACATTTCTAAAAAAATAAATGTAATATAGTTAAGAATTTGCTATAAAAAATTAAGTTTAAGATTTTTCAAAAATTAAAATGCCTTAATAGGCAATTTAAAACAAAATAGAAATGCTTATATCATTTATTCAGCTTATTCAGTAATTAAACCCTTTTATTTAATTATACCATAGAATAAACTTAAATAAATAAAAAATATTGTTAAAACTAAATTTCAAAAATGGATTGTGAAATTATTTTTTTAAGATGTTTAAAAATTAATTAAATTAAACTTCTTAAGATAAGAAAAGTTAATGAATTTCATTTTTAAGTTTTTGAAAAAAAGGAAATAGTAAGATCGAAACAACTTATTATAAAAATCCTTTCAAAATTAAAATGTAAGATAAAATTTACGTGATCTATTTGGATACTGCTTATCAATTGTTAGTTGCCCAAGCAACAATTATATTTGAAGTCACAATATTTTTGCTTCTATTTGCTGGTTATTGGCTTGCACAAGAGAAAAAAATCGTTGATCATCGAAAATTAATGCGCTATTTGTTTTGGAGCCAAACAATTTTAAACATTATAATGGTTTATAGCTATATTGTAATTCCATTTGATGTTAATTTTATACCACATATAATATTTGCAACACCATTATATCTTTTAATTTTATATACATATTTAGTGATGGAAAGGAAACTCCCTGAGAAAATAATGGTCCCAAGAAAGCATCGTCCGTTACTGATGCGCATAACAGCAGTGGCTTGGGGTATCGCGATTCTTAGTGGTATAATTTCTTATATGATATTTGGAATGTAAATAATTGATTAATCTAATTTTTGATTAGTCATGCCAGATAATGAAGATTACGACAGGGGGTTGCAAGATGTTCGGATGAAAATTGCAATGGAGAAAAATGAATGGTTTAAGTATTTTAAAGTAAGAGAGGCCTATATCAAATTAATGATTATTTCTTTTTTCACTGTTTGGTTTTTATTGGGTATTGTCTCAGTCTTTCTTCAAGAAAATAGTCTCGGTATCTTTGTTGTCCCAAATATTGTCTGGATGTTTATTTGTGTCCCGTATTTTGCAATGAAAATAATACAGTTATCAAGTCTTATTAACCTAAAAAAAGAAGAAGTAGTTGTTTGTACTTGGAAAAACAAAACACATAACATTAAAGACATTATTTTGATAACAGGACTTGAAAAAATATTTGTTGAATATTATTTATCTAAAAATGGCTTAATCAATGAATCAAAGAATAACTAAGGCATATAACTACAAGACTTACATTCTACAATTTCAGATACTGACAAATTTTAAAAAGAATTTAATTTAACTCGATGACTGAGTTACAATGACAAATTCTGGTATTGAGCCTGATATAGATCTAGTTGAATATGCTTATCAGGAATTGGAAAAATTTCATATCACCTATGGTGATGTCAAATGGTTAAATCGAACATTTCAATCACTTATTGTCAAAAACGATCAATTAGAACAAAATTCTTTTGGAAGTAACAAAGGAATAGGTGTTAAAATACTGGTTGACGGCGCTTATGGATTTGCAGCAACTAATATTTTATCAAAAGATAGTTTGTCAAATACTGTAAAAAGAGCTTTTAGAATTGCTAAAGCATCGTCTTTGTCCGTTAAAAATCCAATTCATCTTGCAAAAGAAGCCACTTATGTAGATAAGGTTTCGACACCTATTAAAAAAGATCCTGAATCTGTTGAGTTACAGGATACAGTTAATATTCTTATGGAAGCGTCTAAATTAGCAGACATTGGTGATACAAGGATAAAAGTTAGAAAAACTAGTTATGATTATTGGAAAGACCATATGATTCTCTGGACGACAGAAGGTTCAAAAATAGACCAGGAAATTGTTGTCTGTGGAGGTGGGGTTACTGCATTGGCTGTTCAAGATGGAACAGAAACACGTGGGTATCCTGGTGGTCATAGAGGGAATCTTTCCACGGCTGGCTATGAATATTTTACTGGCTTAGATATTCTTAGTCATGCATCTGAGGTTTCTAAAGAAGCAGTGGCATTATTAGACTCTCCGAAATGCCCAGCAAGGAATGATGCAAATATAATTGTACTACCAGGTCAATTGATGTTACAACTACATGAAAACGGACATGGATTTGAAATGGATAGAGCGTACGATTACGAAGCTGCATACGCCGGTACTTCATTTATGAAACCTCATCTAGTAAATTCGCTAATGTTCGGTAATGAACTGGTTACGATTTACGGTGATGCTACATATCCAGGTGGACTTGGAACATTTTATTACGATCATGAAGGAGTTAAAGCACAAAAAAATATCCTGGTTGAAAACGGTAAACTTGTAAGTTATTTATCTTCACGAGAAACTGCACCATTAAAAGGATGGAAAAGATCAAGTGGAACAGCACGTGCTTCTGCTTATGATCGTATGCCATTAATTAGAATGACAAATATTAATTTGAAACCAGGGGACTGGAAATATGATGAACTCATTGAAGATACTCAAGATGGATATATATTTGACACTAATATCAGCTGGTCAATTGATGATTTACGATTATCGTTTCAATTTGGAACCGAAATTGGTTGGAGAGTTGAACATGGTGAAATAACCGGATTGGTAAAGAAACCATCTTATACTGGTATTACTCCTAAATTTTGGAATTCAATTAATGCTATTTGTAATGAAAAAGAATTCAAAATTTACGGTACTCCAAATTGTGGCAAAGGTGAACCTGATCAAGTAATGTATACTGGCCATGGCTCTGCACCTGCTCGATTTGAGAATGTTAGGATAGGAGTTATGTAAATATGGTTAATTCTAAACAATTAATAACAAAAGTTGATTTTGCTCGGCAATATGATCTAATTCAAGAAACAATTGACGATATCTTTAATCTCACAAAAGGATTTGAAACCCAAATAAAAACCGAACTCATTCAGGATGGTACTACAAGGTTTGCCAATAATCAGATTACTCAACATACTGATATTGACAAACTTAGTGTCACCGTCAAACTTGCAAAAGGTAAGCGTGTAGGTTCAGGATATACTTCAACAATTACAGAATCATATCTTGAACAGTTCATCAAAAATTTGATCCAATCTATCAAAAATTCTCCAGAAATTTCTTTTTATCAAGGGTTGCCTGACCCAAGGAAAGGTGATACTTTTGATGGTTCAGGGTTCAATTGGTCACCTGAAGACCGTGTACAGACAATTAGAGAAGCAATTAAAACTGGCGAGTCTATAAAACCTGATATAAATCTGTCTGGAACTGCTAGTGAAAATAAGACTTATAAAAGGATTGTTTCAACTAATGGTATCGATGTTGAAGATTCCTATCAAACCAATTATTTTAAAATTAATGCCATAGCTGGTAAACCTGATGAAAGAGGATATGGACAGGAAGAAATCTTTTGGAGGTCTACCGAGCCCGATTACACAACAATGACTCAAGATGCAGTGAATACCGCAATAAACACCATCAAATTTATTGATTTGCCAGCACCTAAAGATTATGAAGTAATATTAGATTCTTCAGCTGTTGGAAATATGTTATTATATATGCTTATCAGTATAAATCCAGTTGATTTCTATGAAGGAAGCTCATTTGCTTCTGATCGAATAGGAGAAAAAATAGACCAGGAAATTGTTGTCTGTGGAGGTGGGGTTACTGCATTGGCTGTTCAAGATGGAACAGAAACAC
>DAHXPE010000292.1 GCA_027364495.1 Candidatus Heimdallarchaeota archaeon
TAAAAATAAATTTTTAATCAAATTTGGAATTATTGTTAGTAAATTACATAACATCGAAGTAATACACGGAGATTTGACACCTCTTAATATTTTAATTGATAAAGAAAATAAATTGCTTCATAGAAAGGAAATAACAGCAAAAATCTCTCATATAAATGAACCTACTCCTAAACGATTAGAAACAAGAGATAAGCTTGCTGCAACTGTTAATTCAGACTCAGATAGAACAGTAATTATTAAAATAGACAGTGAATTTGGAAGATCTGTATCAAAAGTTGAATTCAGAGTCTATGATACTTCAGATCAAATGAAAGCAGTTGAATTTCCATATATTTTAAAAAGAAATGGTTTTTTAGATAAGGAGACAAAATAAAATGTCTAAAGCAGGAAAAGCAAAAAGTGGATCCGGGAAAATAAAACAGCATCAATTATATGAAGTTGATTATAAAGCTGGAAAAGTAAAACGAAGTTTAACATTCTGCCCCCGATGCCAAGGTGTCTTTTTGGCCAATCACAAAGATCGCAAAGCATGCGGTTCATGTGGTTATACCGAATATGTTAAAACTGCAAAAAAAACTAAGTAACTTTAGATGAGTTCAAATAATACGTTTATTTTAGGAATAGAGGGGACTGCTCATACTAATGGAATTGGCATAGTAGATTCGGATAATAATATTTTAGCTGATGTTCGTTCTGTTTTTAAGCCAAAAACAGGTGGAATACACCCCCGTGAAGCAGCTCATAATATTCTTGATAATTTTTCAATAAATGTTGAGAAAGCATTTGATTTAGCTAATCTGTCTCCTGAGAAAATTTCTGCAATTTCTTTTTCGCGTGGACCAGGTTTAGGTCCCTGCTTACGTGCTACCGCGACTGGTGCAAGAGCACTTGCTTTAGCTTTAGATGTTCCTTTGTTAGCTGTAAATCATCCAGTTGCTCATATTGAGTTAGCAAAACAACTTTGTCATATATCAGATCCTTTAACTGTTTATGTATCTGGAGGAAACACTCAAATTGCTTTTTATAATAATCATAAATATACAGTTTTAGGCGAGACACACGATTTGGCATTAGGAAATTTAATTGACCAAACAGCCAGAGCAATTGGTTATGATTTTGCCTTAGCTGGTCCTATTATTGAAACGGAAGCAAATTTATCAAGTAAAAAAATTCTTCCTCTTCCATATACCGTGAATGGTACTACATTACAATATTCTGGTCTTTTTACGGCGTTGGTAAATTACTTTAAAGCTGGTGAGGATCCGAAAAATATCTGTTATTCATTACAAGAATATGCATTTTCTATGCTGGCAGAAGTTGTGGAAAAATCATTGATTATTAGTAAGAAAAATGACTTGCTTGTGACTGGAGGTGTAGCTGCCAACACAAGACTAAAAGAAATGATTCAGGATATTGCAGATGAAAATAATGTAAATTTTCATAATGTTCCTAAACAGTTAGCTGGTGACAACGGGGTAATGATAGCAGTTACAGGAGCACTTTTCTATAAACAAAGCATATTCACTGCTATTGATGATTCATATGTTATCCCTAATTGGCGACTAGATGAGGTTTTTATACCTTGGTAAATATGAAAGAAAAGAATTCTTATGATTTAATAAATGTTAAGATTTCAGATCTTATTACAAAGTTTGATGTAATTATAAAAGGTAGTGAATCATTTATCTCTAATAGCCTATTTCTAGGTGAAAATGCTCTTATAAAGGAACGTAGACAAAAAAAATATAGAAATCAAAAATTAGATTCAGAACTCAGACTTCAACGATTACGTATAGAAGCAAAAATGATAAAATCTGCTCTTGAAAGCTCAATTTATGTCCCCGTTTTATTTAGTATAGATCTTTTGACAAATTCTTTACAATTTGAAAAAATTGAAGGAAATGCTTTAAATTCTTTTTTGTTTGATGAGAAATTTCTCTCAAATTCTGATCTTAAAAATAAATTTTTAATCAAATTTGGAATTATTGTTAGTAAATTACATAACATCGAAGTAATACACGGAGATTTGACACCTCTTAATATTTTAATTGATAAAGAAAATAAAATTTATATAATTGATTTCGGATTATCATATTATTCAAATGAAGTAAAAGACAAAGCAATGGATATATTTATTCTTTATGGAGCTTTAAAAATTTATCCTCAAGAAAATGAAGAATTATTTAATCTTTTTTTGCAGGGTTATAAGAATAACAAAGATTATACATCAATTATAGAAAATTTTCATAAGTTATTGAATAAAGGAAGATATAAATAGTTAATGTACTTAAATAGATAGATTTTTGGACGTTAATAATGTATGGAAAATAATAATAATTTTAAACTTGTTTTAGAAGATGAAGAATCTTTTAAAAAGACTAAATATTTTATTAGCGGCTTTCATGGATTGGGAAGCGTTGGTTTTATTGCCATGAAACATTTGATTGATAATTTACAATTAAATGATAAAAAAGTTAAAAGAATTGGCGTTATTAAAAGTAAAGCAGCACCTGCATTTATTTATTTAGAAAATGAAAGAATTGTTGTTCCTTTTGAAATTTATGCAATTGAAGAAATCTTAATTTTTCTTCCCAGACTGCCTCCTTATCGTCATTTCGAAACTGAATTTGCTGAATCAATTGTTTCATGGATAATAAGCTCTAAACAGTTTAAATTGACATTACTCGTTGGTGGTGTTGATAAAAGCTTACAGGTTGAAAATGACTCAACTGTAAAGTTTGTCCCATCAAGAGCTTTTAAAGAACTTAAAAGCGATTGGAAAGATTTGAAAGATAATATGCTTTCACCAGGTCTAATGATTCAAGGACCACTTGCAATTATGTTAGGACTTCTTGATTTAGAATCGTTTCCAGCTCTTGGTATTCTCTCTTATGCTGAACGAGAAAAACCAGATCTAAAAGGGGCGGCGGAAGCTATCAAAGTTATTAATCATCTTTTGAATATCAACTGTTCACTAGAAGAATTAGAGAAAAATCGCGAAACACTTGATGAAGACAATAAACAATTTCCATTCCCACAAGAAGACTACTCAGGTGGTCCTCCTGAAACTTATACTTAATAAAATTACAATATTTTTTTATTGCTTTCTTTTTGCTAAAGCAGTGACAACAGAATAAGATCTAACACTCATTCTTTCATCTACATATAAAATTCTGACATGGGGATTTTTTCCTTGTGGTATTTGACCATCAAGCCCATGAATATCTACAACAGTTGATACACCAGTTATTGAAGGTTTAAAATCATTTTTATTCAATTTAACAGGAACGACTGCTCCACAAATTTCACAGGCTTCACATACTAATGTAATTTCAGAAGACATCGTGTTTTATCCTTTTCTTTAAAAATAGGTTCTTAAATCAGTATGAACATTAATTCCTATTAAACATTTATTTATTTTTAAAGCAAAAATTTTTATTTTACGCATTTTACATCTACTAAGCACATCTATCGTCACCTAATAATTTGTATCAATAATATTAGAAAAGTAAAATGAACAAATTTTACTAAAAATTTACTATTAGGACCTTTAATAAGAATTTTAAAAGACCAGAATATTGTAATGTAGTACCATTCACGGTATATGGAAGAGGAAGAATT
>DAHXPE010000323.1 GCA_027364495.1 Candidatus Heimdallarchaeota archaeon
AAAGTACGCTGAAAAAAAATTCAAACTAGATAAAATTGATGAATTGAGAAAGAATGAATGGATTTGTAATGTTTGCAATTCTAATTCTTCTATTGAAGCTGAAAAACGAATAAAACAGGGCTTTTGCCCATCTTGCGGATCACACACTAATGTTTCTGAATATTTACAATCACAGGAAACATATAATAGCTTGCGTGAAGAAATTCATGCTTTGAATATCAAAATTAAAAAGAATGAGGAACGGTTTACTAAATTTAAAACTTTATTAGAAAAAATTGACAAAGAAGTTCAGGCCTTCGATAGAGAATTGGAAGCATTACAAGATCGATTGGTACAATTGACCGCTGAAAAGCCTCTTATCCAGGTTGGAAGAACTCATGATGTTTTATTTCAATTAAACCAGGATTTGCAAAAATTCGAGGAGGAAGAACAACAATACAACGTCTTGTATGACATTACTAAAAAATACCTGGATGATAAAACAAACGAGCTTATCAATAAATTAAATGAGAGGTTCCATTACTACCAAAGAGAATTATTTGATTCATCTAAATGGTCCTTAACCCCGAGTTTTGATATATTATCTGAAGATGATCAAGAATTTAAACATCTTTCCCATGGAGAGAAGAATATTACTGATATTATATTTCGCATGGCCGTTTTTGATACATTACTTGAATTTAAGCCTGATCAAAAATTGTTTTTCATAATAGACACTCCGGAAGAAGGATTAGATGCAGCTTTTTATAAAAGATTTCAAATCGTCTTTGTTGATTTTGTTCAACAGCATAAGAATAATTTAATTGTCTTTACAAGTTGTGAAAGAGATTTTATAGATAGACTTGATCAAAAGATATTCAGATTAGAAAATTTGCTTATTAAATCAAGCAATTCAAGACCCTTTCAGGTAAAACAACTTTCTTTACTCCAATTTATTGAGATTAGCTAAAATCAAAATTTTCGTCTTTTAGGTAAAATCTTTCATCTAAAACATAAAAAAATAAATCAATTAAATTCTTTTCGGGCAATAAATGGTGAATTACTGCTTCTTGATTGTTTTTTGGAACTGCGAAAACGACCAAACCTTGAATCGGTATTGATTCTAATGATTTGAAATAAGCAATCAATTGATTCAGCATCATAATTACCGAACCTTTTACTTTCCAGTTTGATGATTTTTCTGTTCTTTTGATTTCACTTTCAAGCTGTTTGACTATCAAATCAATAGGAGCACTGGGAACATAAATGCTGATAAATGTTCTTCCTGGGAAAGGGCTTTCTAATGCACGTAATTGCTCTATTGTTATTGTTGATTGCATCTTTAATCAGAGAAGGTTTATTTTTTAGCTAAGGTTACAAGAATTTATATGATAATTATTTTTTTTCTTTAAATTGACTTTTATTAATTTTTATAATAAAAAAAATTGCAATGGGCAATATTAAAATAAAAATTGGTAATGAAGGTTCCGGTTCATTTAAGAGAGGTTTTACGATCTGAATCATCTTTGTCATATTTAATAATCCATAACCATACGTAGGATCCCAACCAGATGGTCCAAGATCTGTTACTGATTGTTTTAAAATTGAAAAAACTCTTTCTGGCGTTAACGGAACTTTGAAATTTAGTGAATATAAAAAAGCAACAGCTCCTGTATAAAATGGTGCGGCAATAGAAGTTCCGTCAATATTATTATCAATTTGATTATTTATAGCGAGTGAAAAAACATTTTCACCTGGTGCTACAAAATCTAAATTTGTTCCACGTTGAGAAAAAGATGCAACCTGTAAGTTCTTATTTATTGCTCCTACAGAAATTACCCCCGGATAATTGCCCGGATAACTCACATTATAAATGCCTTCATTATAATTGTTTCCTGAAATTGAAACAATTGATACATTATTTTTTAGGAGCTCAGAAAAAGTATTATTAAAAGCTCCGAGGTTAGAACCACTTATTGATCCGGAAAAATTTATTACTTTTATATGATGATCAACTAAAGATAAATTATAGACATAATTAAACGCTTGAAGAACATTATAAGAACCTCCATTAGAATCATATATTTTTATGTCTAAAATTTTAATTTTAGGGACAATTCCTAAAACATCTTTTCCTTGTCCTGCTATTATTCCTGCTATCTCAGTTCCGTGACTAACCGCTTCATCATAGAGTCCATTATTATTTGAATCGATGTGTTGCGGTACTGGTGCTGTATTAGCACTATTATTTACAAAATTCCAGCCATTTTTATATTTTAATTGAGTACCTAAGTCATAATGATTAAAGTCAACACCTGAATCTATTATAGCGACCACTACTGATGAGCTACCTTGACTAACATCTGTTACAGCTGGAGTAAATGATATTGCTTTGTTCTGCCATTGATTAAAAATTTCATTGTTTAAAACTGTTTTTGGATTCTGAGCTCCAGCATAGACTATTGGATGAAAATATATGATTAGAAGAATGAAAATCAACCCAAATTTTGTGGGCATTTTTGTTTCCTGTAAAATTATATTTATTTCAATTCATTAAATCTGAATAGGGATTAATAAACTAATTTTTTAATGAAATTTAATTCTGTTACAACTTAAAATTTAAAAATTATTTTTTAAAAATTTAATTGAATATACTAAATTCTTCCCATATACCAAACAAAAATAGAAAAACAAAATAAAAATGTGATTAGAAAATGTTCGAAAAGATGATTTCAATTTTAAAGAATAAAACAACTATCGAAAATATCTATGCACACTGTGATGTACCATGTGGAATTTATGACCCTCATTTAGCACAGGTCTCTGCATTTACAGTTCTTCGAATGATTAATTTAATTGGACAGCTAGACAAAAACGCTCCTGATTATACCCATAAATATATTAGATACACTGCTGTAAAAGAACAACACGCTGAACAAGTTAAACATGAAATCAGAATTATCTGGGGCGATTTTATTAAACCAGAAAATCTCGAAAAATACAAAGATTTAAATGGCTTAGTTTTCAGTATTATGAAAAAAGGATCAGCTGCAAGACAAGGTATCGATGAATCACAAGCTAAGGCTCTTGTTGACGATGTCAATAAATTTGCTACGATATTTTGGGAAATTAAGGGTGTTAAAACACACAAAATTAAAGCACCATACCCAACAGGCGGAGAAATGGTAGTTCCAGCCGAATAAGAAAAATATTTAATAAACAAAATATTCTTTTTTTTATATTTTTATTTTGATAATAATATTTTATTTTCAAAATTCAATTTTTAAAAATTTTAAGATTGCTATTCGTGGGTTTTGCAGTGCTTAATTTTAAACTAGTAAGAGTAAAAGAACAGAGTATGGAACCAACACTTAAAGAAAATGACCTTTTACTTACAAAAACTAACTGTTCCTATCACTCATTACATAGAAATGATATAATAATTTTTAATTCCCCAGTCGAAAAGAATCTAAAATTAGTGAAGCGAATTATAGGTCTTGAAGGGGATAGTATCCAAATATATAGTAATGGAGTTCTTGTGGTAAATAAAAAAGAAAATTCAGAACAAAAACTTGAATTAGAAAATGAATGGATTGAATTTGAATGGAATTTAGAACCAAATCAAATAATAATCTTAAGTGATAATAGAGAAAAACGACACGATAGTAGGATTTTTGGTCCTATTGAGTTTAATGCCGTTATAAGTAAGGTTGTTTTTTCCGTAAAACCTTTTAAGAGATTGAAAAAAAACAATTATCTAAAT
>DAHXPE010000326.1 GCA_027364495.1 Candidatus Heimdallarchaeota archaeon
CAAATTCTCAGTTCTAAATAAGTAAGATTTATCTATTTGTAAGTATAAATAAGTGCTAATAAGATGATTTTTAAAAAATTGAAAATAGAAATTTCACTTACAATTGCAACGTTAAGGAATTTTTTGACTATTTCAAAAAATTTCAATTTGAGATTGATGAGCTGTCGAATAAGACTTTTCAAAATAAGAGACAAATAATAAGATAGGATTATTCTATTTGTATTTTCCTATAGACAAAGTATTAAGTTTAGACAATCTATTGGATACCAAAAAACAATTTTGTTAAGTATTTTAGTTTAAAAAAGAAATCAAAAGAACAAAAATCAGTCTTTTTTAAGTAGTTTTGACTTTATCAAAATCATGAATAATTCGACCTTCTAAACCCCCAGAAATAAAAATATTTTCACCAGTAACATGACCAGATGTCAAATATGAAGTCAGAATCAAGACCATAGAAGCCACATCATCTGGTTGAGCAACCTTAGCTAAAGCTGATACTTGTAATGTCTTTCGTAGTAAGGGTTCATTTGATCGAAAAACATCGCTCATAGAGGTTTTAACGATTCCAGGAGAAATAAGATTGACTCGTCCCTGAGGGGCATAGCTAAGAATTTCAACTTTTAGGGTTTTTAATAAACCAACTAAAGCAGCTTTAACAGCAGCATATTCATTAAAACCTGGTAGGCCATACATTCCAGCTGTTGAGCCTAGAAGAACAATGGATGCCTCATCATTGGGAAATTGCTCAAGATTTTGGAAAAAATATTTTAAACTGAGCATGGTAGCAGTCAAATTAGAAGTGATTACCTTATTCCACCTTTCAAGTTCAAGATCTTTAATTGCCTGATAAGTAGGGAACCAAAAACCATGTGCTAAAACCAATGAATCAATACGACCTCTTTCAGCAGTAAAAGCATGGAAAGCTGATTTGACATCTGATTCAGATTCAAGATCTGCTTCTTTAAAATAAAAATTTTTATTATTTTTAAGATTATTTGAATTTCTTTTCTTAATATCTATACCAGATACTAAAGCATCATTTTCAAGGAATAAATCAGTAATACTGGATCCAATACCACCAGAAGAGCCTGTAATAAGAACATGTTTATCTTTGAAACCCAAATCCAAATATTAACATCTCCAAAAATTAGAATTTTGTTTTGGTTTAAATTATTTTAATTTCCATTATTTAAAAAATTTATTCAATAATTATGAAAAAGGAAAGAACTACATATTTATCAAAGTAACGAAGTTTAGGTTTAGTTTTAGAATAAAGAGCAATTGACCAAGATATGTTCAAATTTAGAAATGACAGCTAAACCAAGAACATGGGTTGTGTTTCTAAAGAAAATCATTATCGGGAGTTAAAGGATCTCTCAATTTGTGAATCAAAAAATTGAAATCTATAATTATAAATTCAACAAGAAAATTCAGTTCTCTTGAAGGCAGATATTGTGCTAATACTTATAAGGAAAAAAAAATATACATTCATAATGGAAATGGTTATTATTATGATGAAATGAGCTTTTTATAACTTGCGAGAAATAATATTGGTAAACGAAAAAGTAAAAAAGAAATTTACCTGACATACTTAAAATGCAAGGGTTAATCTTGCTTAAATGATGATGATGATTATTTAATTTGCAAAGATTATGATTCTGAAATTGATATCAATATCTCTTTGTTTTTAGAGCTAATTTATTCAGAATCTTCAATAAAAAACGAATCAATTAATGTAAGTTAATGTAAATTTTTTTGTTTCAAGGCAGTAGATGACAATTAAAGTATCTTAACCAATAATATTTTAAATGACATTTTAATAAATTTTATTTACTTAAAAATAATTCAAAAAATTTTATCTGGAATAAGTATGAATCAGAGATCACTTCCAGGTCTTGTTATAATTACAATAATTTTATTATTCGCAGGCATTTTAGCAACTATATTTGGATTTATAATTACGTATTATCCTCCGCCTGGTTCAAATATTACAGTCAATGGAAATACCTATTACGCTGGTACACTACAATTTCAACAAAATGTACAAAATCTTTTAATCATTGGTCTGGTATTGCTCTTTTTAGGTATTATTTTTCTTATTATTTCTATTTATGTAAGAATAAAATATCCTCCTAGAAATCTAACAATTAATACTATTAGTCAATCATCTTATTCAGATTCAAATTCACAGCCTAGCTTCATACCTCCGAAGAATTATCCTTTTCCAGAGGAACCAGAACAAACAAATTCCCTTTCTAATACACCACAACAATCTGAATCTCATAATAACTACAGCACTCAACACGATGATTCATTTTATAGTGATGCGCAACAATTAAACCCATTTTCAAATTCAAATAAAGAATCCATTGATTCTTCATCAAATTCAGATAAGTTCTGTACAGCATGTGGTTCAATGATAAAACAAGACCGACAATATTGTGGTAATTGTGGAGCAAAATTGTAAGTTATTATTAAACTGCAATTACGTATCTGACTTTATTTCAAAATTTTAAATAATAAAAAAAATGAATTAAGAAGTAAGTTTGAGTGAATAATGTGTGGGAATAATTTACTTGGAGCGAAACCTATCCATGTGATCGGAATACCTTCAGCTTCCCTTAGATTCCAAATGAGAATGTAAATCATTTGAACAATCTTAATAAGTTATATTTGATAGTTCCTTTTGAGTAAAACGATAAGCTAAACAACAGTTTTACCAAATGAGGTAAAAAGTTCTCATTTTCGAAAAACAAAATACTGTACTATACAAAAATAATGAAATTAAAATTGTAAACCATAATCTTTTATAAAAAAAGTTTCCTCAATATCGTGTCCCTTAAAATACCAGTCATCTCGACTTGCAATCCCATATTTTATTGCCCACATAATTTTTTCATAAAGCATTTTATTTAAATCTAGCCCCATTTGGGTTAATGAATATTCTATTCTTAATGGAGATTTGCTCACAACTTCTTTATCAATAAAACCGAATTTTTCTAATCGTTTTAATTGATCTGAGAGTACTCTGTTACTTAATCCATTCTTAATTTCATTAGCTTCTTTGTATTCAGTTTCATTTTCATTGTTGTTTTCTTGTCCAGCTATGTGATCTAGTGGTTTTCTCTTATGCAGGTCTATAAAATCAGTAAACCGTTTACAACCCATGAACATATCTTTAAGTATTGGTATAGACCATTTTCTAGATAATTCCTCATAAGCTTCTCTGGAGATTTTTTTTTCGGTTACTTGCAAGTTACTACATAACTCCGTACTTACAACAAGCTTTTAAGTTGTAAATTTTTATCATGTATTATATTACAACCAAGTAGTAAATTATTACCTTATTAACTTTTGCAACCAAAAATGCTAAAATAAATTTTTAATGATTAAAATGAAACAAACTTATATACAATTTTCAAAGACAGATTACCTAGAATTCATCCCTAATACCAACATTTGTAATGATTTACATGTAAAAATTTACTAAAACAACTGGATAATGTTATACGCCTTAAATCAGATATTTAAAGTTATATTGTAGAAAAATGTCTGAATTACAATCATAATAGTATTACAAACCCTAAAAAATCAAAAATAAAACACTTAACCAAGGTTTTTACTGAATTACAAGAAATTGGTAAACAAAAAGAAAAACATCTGGTAAAGTGGGTATATAAAAAAGCTCACAATTAAAATTTCAATGGATCGTTTTGTTATTACCCATTAATAAACA
>DAHXPE010000345.1 GCA_027364495.1 Candidatus Heimdallarchaeota archaeon
TAAGTACAGGTACAAGACTTGCAAATGAATAATAATTTTTTGGTCTCCACCTTACGAGTAATGCAGCAGTTTTCACCATAAATGATTCATTTTGTACGTTTTTTGGACATTTTATGAAAGATGTTACCTGTCAAATAACTATTTTTCTATATTTTTCATTGTTTGCAAATATTTTTATTGAATTCTTTATCTATCATTTCTATCAAGACCAGTTCGAGGTTTTCATAATGGTAGAATTTACAATAGAAGCTTATCAAATTTTACAAATTTGCGCTGCGGAGAAAAAAGCCTTTCATAAACTGAATATTTTGAATCAATTAAAATCTTTCTCTCAATTTGGAGGTCGGGGTTTTGATATTGGTATTGCTCAAGAAACTCTTGACGAACTTACATCTAATGGTTATATTGCTTATTTAGAAAATATTGATTCCTATAAAATTACTGAAAAGGGAATGGATGCTCTAGAAGAATAAGTTTTCAATTATTATCTTCTGAGCAATTTATTGGGATCAATGGTTTCTCGTAATATATCTAATTCTTCTTCTGTTGGTTCTTCTGTTACAGGAATACTTGATTTATCAGTTTGATTAGTAAATTTAAATCCAGTATTATTTATTATGTCGTCCAATGATACCCCAGGATGAATTGAAACAATGCTCATTGTTTTATCTGGAGGTGCGAATTCAAACACCCCTAAAGGAGATACCAAAATATGATTTTTTACTTCTTTAGTTTCTTCGTCAATAATTAATGGTTTTCTTGGTACAGAGCTAATAAAATCTAATTTTTTGACAAATATTCTCTTATCATGGTTATTTAGGTAAATAAATAATCGTTTGGTTCTTGCTGCAAAACTTACACCTGCACTTCCTGGACCTCTTGTTGTATATTCATTTTTCAAAGGATTACCAACTCCTACAAGATTTATTCTTCCTAGATTATCAACTTGCATTGCACCTGCAAAAAAGAAGTCTATATTTCTTCCCTGCATTACTAATATTCTGTCCATTGGGATTACTGCTTCTGCTCTTGATCTATATGCTGATGAGCTTACGATCAATGGTGGTAATGGGTTGACATAACCTGAGCCACCTGAAATCCAGGTTAAATTTGGGGCTTGTAATTCTTGTGCAAGCATGCAAGCTGCCATTGGGACAACTGAGCTTGCGCCTACTAGTCCCAGTGTCTTATCTTTGAGCTCTCTGCTCAATACACATGCCAGTAATTCATGCAATGAAAATTTTTCTAGTTTTGAATCCATTTAGAGCCCTCCTTCAATTTTAAGTTTTGCTAAGTGTTGCTTCCCTCCGATTAATTTTATATAAGATCGTTGATTTTTTGGCTCTAAAACATATTTTTTTAAGTATTCGTTAAATGCTTCTTTTCCTTCCTTTGCTTTTTCTAAATATAATCTTATGTGTTGACTATCATGTCTGAAAACACCATGTGAACTACATGGATGTGTTGGTGCCCATTCATGTATTAAATCAGTAATAAAATGACCAATAACATGCGTTCGTATGTATTCCTGTCTGATCCATTCAAGGGGAACCAGATCATCACAGGTCATAATGACTCTGCTTGATGCTTCTGCCATTGTGGTATCTACGGAACCTGCTCCAAGATAAACAGCATTACCAGATATATCAGCATATTGGGTATGCAAAAGAGCTATATCTGGTTTAATTGGTGGCACTACATAATAACTTTCATTATCAAAGGGTGAAATGATTTTTTTATAGATATCAGGTGATTTTATTGGAAAATCTGTTCCCTCGATGACTTCAGCTTGAAAAGGATGAAATGGTAAACCATGCGCTGCTGCTTTCAATCCATAAAGTGCAGCTCCTTCCTCAAGTTCGACTATTTCAATTTCTCTTCGCTCCGCTGCACGCCTAAAATTAGGACCGATTGGTATGTCATAACCTTCAAATCCTACAAATGGGCAGATAACCTTTTTTACTAAACCCGCGCCAATTAACATGTCTATTTGTATGCTGAGTGAAAATCCTCCTATTAACGTTAAATCAGTTATATTTTGTCTTATTAATTCCCTTATTACAATCATGGGAGAATTATGGTAATGTACTCCTCCTATTGCTATCGTTGAACCACTTTTTATAGTGTTTACTACTTCGTCAACTTTTTCTCGTTTGTCTATACGCATGGAAATCCTCGATTAATGAAAATGAAATGTGATATGGAATCTGTTTTTTTATTCTGAGTTAATAAATTTGTTTAAATATAAATTATCATTTGTAAATTACTTTGTCGTGCAAAATAAAGATTTCGTCGGATTCATAATAACAATTCAGTTAACTTAAACCTCCGGTACTTTAATATTTAAAAGCTCTTTTTTATAAAAGAGTTCTCAGAGAATTTTTAAAAAAAAATTCTGATTGATTTTAATTATGAAATTCGGTGTCCATGTTTCAATTACCGGTAGTATCGATCATGCAATCGATAGAGCGGCTGAGATAGGCTGTGATACGTTCCAAATTTTTACAAGATCCTCTCGAAGTTGGGCTGCAAAGCCATTAGATGATAAAAGTGTTGAGCTATTTAAGAGTAAACGTCTAGAGAAAAATTTTTCTGAAATTGTAGTTCACATGTCTTATTTACCTAATTTAGCTTCTCCCGAAGATGAGACATATGAAAAATCAGTTGAAACTCTTTTATCAGAAATAAAACGTTGCGATTTACTAGAGGTTAATTATTTAGTATTACATTTAGGTTCTCACAAGGGATTCGGTTTACGTAAAGGTCAAGAACAATTTATTAAAGCTCTTGAAAAAGCAATTCAACTAGAACATAAAGTTACACTTCTTCTAGAGAACTCTGCAGGAACGAAAAACTCAGTTGGTAGTGAATTCAAAGATATTGGGTTTATTATTGATAATTTATCAGATAATTCAAATATCGGAGTTTGTTTTGATACCTGTCATGCCTTTGCTGCTGGATATGACCTTCGGACTGCTTTAAAGGTAACCAAAACTCTGGAAATATTTGATTCCAATATTGGCAGTAAGAAAATCAAAGTAGTTCATGCTAATGATTCAACAGGTCCTTTGAATAATGGAAGAGATAATCATCAGCATGTAGGCTTAGGCTATATAGGAGATGAAGGTTTTAAACACATTTTGTCACAATTCCCTAAAGTTCCGTTTATTTTAGAAACACCTTTAGATGAACTCAGGGATGATGTTGGAAATCTTTGGAAAATAAGATTTTTAGCTGGTGATCAACCTGACGATTTGCCTAAAGACTACATATCATCTTATGATGGTCAACCAAGAGCAATGAAATTAGAAAAGGAAGAAAAAAAATTAAAAACTAAAACGTTATTATAATATCGAAATTATTTCAAAAAATACAAGATACCGTTTACAGGAAATATTAACAAGAGAACTCCTTGAATTAGAACGAGTAAACAAACTACGAATAGAAGTGGAGCCCAACCAATAACATATAAAATTGGGTTAACAATAGTTTCTGTAACAAAAAATACAATTAAAAGAAAGATCAGCATAATTAAAGCTATTATTGTTAAAATTACCCATAAAGAAATGGATGTACCAAAGAAATCATAATTTTTAGGGTGAGAATCTTTTACTAGAAAAGCTACTGCCGAAATAACTAAAAATGGAATTACCAGAAGAATTAATCCAGGTCCATCTAAGTGTTTTAAGGGATGTGCAAAACTCACGATCATAAAAAGCACAAATAATAATATAGTAAGCCATCTAAATTGTGCCTGTTCGTCAAGGATCAATATTGTAAGCATTACTCCAGCTACAATTCCCATAATAATATCTAAATATTTTAAAATTTTGTTATCATTTTTCTTTTTATCCATCAAAAAGGGAATTGCATCTAGGATACTATCACCTGAGTAGAGAAAGCCTATTAATCCACATATTATCATAATCAACGCAGTTAATGGTTGTATGAAGTCTATAGAAAACATTTTATTCACCAGTGTCTTAAAGATTTCTAATTAATTGAATAGAGATTTTTTAAAGAATGATTGTTTTCATTGTTTTTAGATTTTCCTTTTTATAATTATTTTCGAATTTACTAAAATTATTCTTAAATTTACTAAGCCTTTACTCTGTAGCCATTGAACTGAATTAATTAATTGACATTACTAGTAATGGACAAATGTTTTAGTATTATTCACAAAAATTGGTCATTTTGCCGTGTATTTTATGGGAAATTTTTATAACTTCAAAGGTTAAAAATCAGGCAATTTCTATCTAATTTTTTCCTTTCTGAAACGGCTTGAAAATTACAAAAAAACAATAATATAATTTTTTTGAGTAAATTTTAATAATAGAATTAATATTATCCAAATAACAGATATCAAATCTTTACCTGTTTGATTTTAAGATTTTTTTCTTTGAAATTGCATTAGGAAAGTAAATATACATATTCAAATGAAGAAACGACGGTCTATTGATGCCTCAGGCAAATGAAAACAAATTCAACCACTGATGAAACATTCCTTCTTTTTCAGGATAAATCTCTCTTAATCTATAAGATTATATTTAAATAATATCAATATAATTTTATATTAATAAGAGTAATAAATCGCCTAAATTTAAGAGACTTATTAAAAA
>DAHXPE010000360.1 GCA_027364495.1 Candidatus Heimdallarchaeota archaeon
GAAGTAATTCAAAAGTAAAATCATCTAGATGTTCACATAAACCAATTCCTGCTAAACATCCAATCAAACCTCTTTTTTCCTTAGGATAAAAGGAAAAGACATTTTTCTCATAAATAAAATGATCAATTTCATTAAGTTCAAGTATGTCCCAAAGAGCTTGTTTGCCGAATGTATATAAATTTTCAGAAACTGAGCCATACCATATAACGATACCTGGATTTGTTCTTTCGTCCTCTAACTTAGCAAATGATAATATAAAAGTAGTAACAATGGATTCAAACCAAGAAATAAAACTAGGATGAATTAGTCCTTTTATAATTACAGAGCCATTTCCCTTTGTTCTGAAAGGTGAATTTGGATTCAATCTAATTAAAAATGGAAAATCATTTAGAATAATCATTGGATTTGTTTTGTGAAGTTTTAGAAACAATTTTGTTCCTAAATAGGTGGTACAGCCTCCTAAATCCGCAGAATCAGTATCATCAATACCTAAATGAAATGATAGATAATTCTCCAAATTAATTAATTTTTCACTCATTAATGTTTCCATTTTGCATTATAATTTTTATTCCTGAGTCTTTTACATTATATCTTCTATTAATATTAATTAAGAAAGGAACCAGTCGTTCAACAGTTTCTCCTTCTCGTAAAGGTCCAGCATCTATAGGTCTTAATGTTTCTATATTTGATATTAGATTCATAATTTCATTTCTAGCTTCTTTTGGTCCATATACAAAAGTATCACGATTCAATGTCTTGCTAATATCTAAAAGAGCCTCAGCGCTAATAGTTTTAAAAGCACCAACAACTGGAACTGGATTAATAATTTCACTAATTTGTTTCGACATACATCCCTTTTCAGGTTCATCAAAAACCATTCCTTTTCCTTTTTCATATTTCATAGGAACTGTAATATCGACAAAGATGTGAGTATGCTTTTTGATGGCATCTATTAAAGGGTTTAAGGTTTCTTGCACATTTTCATAAGGAATAGTAAGAAAAATAATATTCGTAGAAGGAATAACGTCACTATTGGTCATACCAGTAATGTTATCAAGAGATAACTTACTATTGAGTTCCTTAGCTATCGTTTGAGCTTTTTCAAGTGTACGGCTTCCAATGAGAACTTCATAACCAGCCTTAGCTAATCTCAAAGCAAGACCTTGACCTTGAGGTCCTGTACCGCCTAATATTGCAATTTTCATGATAATTCGCTTTTATTAATTTATAAAAAAATTATTTTTAAGATTATTTCATTTTGTAATTTATTATAAAGGGATTTGTAAAAAAAGTGCTAAGGAATTGATAAAATGAGTTTCAAAGACTTTTCAGATTTAATTAGGCTTCCACTTGGAGTCATGGCTTCTATCAGTGGTTTAGCAGCTGGAATTGTAGCTATTTTGGTTGAAAATTCAAATTACAATCTATTTTCGATTTTAAAAGTATATTTAGGTCAAATACTTATTGGCTTACCAATTCCATTCTTAATTGTTTGCGGCGCGATGGCGTTAAATGATTACTATGATTATGAGGCTGATTTAAAAAACAATAGGAAGGATCGACCGTTAATAAGTGGAATATATACAAGGAAATTTGCTTTAAACTTATCAATCTTAATGATGGTATTAGGAGCGATATTATCCCTTGTATTATATATTTTTTGGTCAAATAGCGTACAAATTTATATTTTTCCAGCTGTATTATTATTTATCGGAATTGCAATTTCTTATTCGACTTGGCTTAAAAAATATGGTTTCTTAGGAAATATAGTAGTAAGTTTATCTTATCCAGCGGCAATGATGCTGGCAATGGGTGTTGTAGGAGTAAGAAGTTCAGATGCTATAATCTCAATAACATCATTTGTCATGATGATATTTTTTTCAGCATTAGGCCGTGAAGTTCTTAAAGGAGTTATGGACATCGAAGGTGATAAACTACAGGGAGTAAAAACAATAGCTGTACGTTATGGTGCTCAAAAAGCCGCTTATTTTTGTACATTTTTATTTATAATTGCAGTGCCTTTTAGTCCTATACCGTTAATAATTACATTTTATCCAAGATCGATAATTTCAGCAATAATTTATACCGTATCCATAGGTTTAACCTTAATTCTAACTATACATTCTGGTATAAAATTAATTTTAGATCCTAGCAAAGAAACTGGTATTAAAGGCAGAAAGCAAACAAAATTGGGATTTTGGTCTTTAGTTCTGGGTTATTTTTTAGCTAGTATTATTTTAGGTTTATAAAAAAAAAGGAATAGATAATTGAATGTATATTTGACTAAATCAAGTAGCAATGGAATTTTCTAAAGCTTTTCCAAAAATATTTACGATTTCATCAACGCGGTTTTGAGTAGATGCTTCGGCGAATAAACGAATTTTTGGTTCTGTATTGGATGCTCTAATCAATACATAACCGTCTTTATTTAAACTTATTGCGAGTCCATCAATATTATTCATATTAGGATAAGAATTTTTAAGTTCTTTAGTTAATCCTTTAATGACATCAAATTTTTTCTCATCAGGACAGTTAAATGCCTTTCTATATGAAATCATCTTTGGAATATTGGATAGAACCTCAGACAAAGTCTTGGATTCCTGTTCCAGAAGTTTTCCAACAATCATTGGCAATAACATAGCATCATCAAATAAGAAATATTGAGGAAAAACATAATGTCCAGATGATTCAACGCCAAGAAGGCATTTATCCTTATTTATTCTTGCGTCAAGTGTTAAAAAAGTATGACCAACTTTAATTCGCTTAATATCAAACTTTTGAGATAGATTCTTTTCAAAAGCTGATGAGCATTCAATATTAGCCAGAAGGAGTGGATTTTTTATACTTGCTTCGAAAAAATTACTTAAGTAATTAGCAACAACAATAGCAATCTCATCGGCAGGAATAACACGGCCTGATTCGTCAATAATGACTGCCCTATCACCATCTCCGTCAAAAGCTACTCCAAAATCAGGTTTTTTCACTTTTACTTGGTTACATAAAACCTTTAGTGATTCTTCGTTTGGTTCAGATGATCTATTAGGAAAAGTAGGATCTACGTTAGTCCATTGAAGAGTTGCATTATAACCACAATTTTTAAAGACAGTTGGAGCTGATATACTTGCTGAACCATTTCCACAATCAATAATTACATTTAAAGGTCTGGATAGAGAAAAATTTTTTTTCATAAATTGCACATATTCATTAAAAAATGTTCTTTTTTGAAGAAATAACATTTCATTCCATTTGACAAAACTTTCAGCTGTATTGTCATAAATACGAGCAAATTCATCTCGAATTTCGATAATTTTTTGTTCAGAAAAACCAACGCCATCGCCATAATAGAATTTTACCCCATTCATCTCAGGTGGAAGATGTGATGCGGTAATAAAGGCTGTAAAATCCACCTTTTCTGATAGACCGCTAAAAAGTACAACGCCAAAAGGATTTGGTGTTTCCAAAAAGACTACTTCAGCACCAGTAGAAACAGAACCAGAAATAAATGAATAAGCAAGCATTTCGCTGGTCTGTCGAACGTCAAAGCCAACAAATAACTTTATTTTTCTTTTTAAATCTTTTTTAATAATATTACAAACTGAAATACCAATTTTAAAAAGTAATTCAGGATTTATTTCAGAACCAAATATTCCACGTACATCATAAGCACGAAAAAGTCTTTTTGTACTTTCCAAAGTATTATTCATTTTATTTTCCAACTATATTCATCAAATTAGAAGTTTTTTAAAGAAAAATAAACCAATTAATTTTTTTTTGGTCATTGATTACAATTAAAAAAGTACGATTGCATATTTATATAGATAAATATAAATTCCAAAAAATTAGGTTAATTATAAGGAAATTTTAAACTAGGCAGTTCTAAATGTCAGAAAAAGATAATACTAATTTTAATTCATCAGAAAAAGATGAATTCTTAAAAAGAAATGTACCATTAAAGAAAATTTGCCCTCTATGTAAAAGAGAGTATTCGGACGAAAATATCTTATTTTGTTATTATGATGGTAATAGATTGGTTCTGACAAATGAACCTGGTGAAACTATAACTCCTAATATTCAAAAAACAAGTTATCTTTTTAATGAATTTAGTGGTTTCGAATTAAACCTCCAAAATAGTAGTCACAATTTACAAATACCATTAGAATTAATACATTCAACAACAAGATTAATTCAAACAAATCCGAAGATGCCTTTAGATTCAGAAAATGTGAAGACATGGTTTTGGGCAATTCCTTTCCCAAAGAAAAAAAGAAATTTCATTTCAAAATTATTCAGTCATGTAGGGTTTTCTAGTGTCAATCTTTTCAGTTATTTGATGTGTTATATTTTAATCCTTGCAACATATATATTATGGGTAACAGAGACAAATTCAAAAATATTTAACTTTACAGCTATCTACAATCCTCAAATTATTGGATTAGCTTTAGCAGCAACAATCTTTACATTAATAGTCCTTATTTTACCTATAATTTCATTAGGTTATACAGAAACAGAAATCTTACAAGCAACTAAAAATGAATTTTATTTGAAAATTGAGCCGGTAATTTTTATTATAACTTTATTAATGAATTATATAATCTTTAGAATTGGTTGGCCAATACCTATATTGATCATTCCAGGAGAACCAATAATTAAAAGCCCAGTACCAACGGAACATGTAGTTACAAGTTTGAAACGAAGTATTTATCCAAGCGTGGTAATGGTTCTAGTAGCTTTTGTCCTTGGATTAGGAATGAAATATTTGAAATATGGGAGTACCTTGGTTCAAATGAATATTGAATTAACGGCTTTGTTTGGTTTGACAATTTTATTATTTGAATTATTACCCTATAGAAATTTCATAGGTAAAATTTTATTAAAAAAGAAACCATTGACGTTTTATGTGTCTTTTTCATTAGTGATTTTTTCTTTGATGGTTATTTTATCCCTTACTCAATTATAATTTATTTTCCTAAGAAATTATTCGATTCAACTTAATTTTTTTAATTATTCGATATATCAAGTGCTGATTAAACATTTATTGCGGTAAAAAACGAGTATGGTGGGATTTGAACCCACAACAGGTGGATTAAGAGTCCACTGCTCTACCTGGTTGAGCTACACACCCAGTTAAGTAAATAATTTAAGATTTAATGTTTATAAAAATCTTTTCCAAATTATTAAATCCCAAATGAATTATTAAGGATGATTAAGAAAGTAATTTGTACCTTTTAATTAATTGTAATTTTTTTAATAGCTTTTAAAAAGCCATTAACTTTTTGGACGAATAATTAAAGCGTCATTATCGTTCAAACGCCATTTTTCACGTAGAGAAAAAGGTGCAAGAACTTCCATAATAGTTTTTTGGTGATGAGTACGATCAGGGAATATTATTGCTCCTTTTGTTACCATATCTTTTGTATATTGGATCTCACATTCCCACAAAAATACTTTTCCTAAGGTTCTTTTGGTTTTTTCATCGAAAAATCCTTCAATTGGTATGTATTGAGTTTTTAACAAACTCTCAAAAGCATCGATATCTTCTTCAGTTACTAATCGAATATTTAGCGTCCCTGCAAATGGCATCCATCCTAAAATTTGTTCAAATTGTTTCATATATCCTTCTAATGAAATATAATAACCACCTTCTCCTAAACCTTTCGCTAATTGGCCCTTTATCTGATTTGGAACTTCATGAAATATGAATTGTAGATCTGTGTAAGCTTTTCTCAATATTCGTTTTCCTTCTGGTGTTATTTGAATAGCAAGACCTTGTCCCATTTGTGATTTGTCTATATATTTATCCAAATTCAGTTCTTCAAGCCATCTGCTAGCAGTTTGTTGGCTTACATCTAATTTATCAGCTAAATAGGATGTCGTTAATGAAACAGACTTATCTAATGCTCCATCAAGGGCTAAAATAATTAATAATCTTAGGACATTTGTTTTCGTATATGCCAGTATTAGTTTCTCCATATTTGAGCATTTTTAATTCGTGAATATATTTAATGCAATAATTCAATAATGGTTACAAAAAGTCTTTGAAATTATTTAGAAGAAGAAATTATTTTATTCCTTATATCAGTAGAGCTCGAATACCCATTCGAACCGAACTTTGGTAATCGAATTACTTGAATATTCGGCAACCCTCTATTCTCTAGTTCCTTTTTAAGTTTTTCTTCATTAATCCATTGGTCATAACCTAATGCAACAATATCAGGCTTAAGCTCCTCAATTATTTTAATCTTATCCGGTCCTTCATTACCAAGTAATGCATGATCAACTAATTTTAATGAATTAAGCATTTTTACTCTTACCTGCTCATCCAAAATAGGGTTTTTCTTCTTGAAATCATTAACTGAAGAGTTTCTAGCCACAATTACCCATAATTCGGAAGGAACAGCGAGTTTTTTAGCATTTTCAAAAAATTCAAGATGCCCAGGATGAATAATATCAAAAGTCCCTGTAACCAAGATTTTAGTTTTCTGGGATCGAGCCTTAAAATGAGGGTTTTCTTTAGACCAAATAGTCTCCAATATTTCTTGTTCGGGTGGACTAATCTTAGCCGGTATAATAAAAGCTTGTGGGGGACCTAAAGATTTCCAATCAACTTTTAATAAATCTTCGATTGAACCATACATAATTTTTGCATCTGATGATCCTAATTTATTTAATGCAAGAATTTTTTTAGTAGAATTGAAAATCTTTTCATTTCTTTTGGCATCAATTTCCAATAAAAAGGTAAGTGCTTCATTAATAGAAAAAAAGGTTTTCTTTTCTAAATCAACATCCAAAAGAACTAATGTATGAGCGTCGATGGATAAATTAGCTTTTATTAAGTCAAAAGAAGCTTCTGATTTTATACGATCAGGGAAAGCAATAGTTACAGTTTTACCAAATTTATAAGCTGAAAGACCAGTAACAGAGGGAGCAATAGAGTATATTGAAACATTATTGAAAATTTCAACATTCAATCCTAATTGGATAGCTTCTAAAAGCAACATATAATGAGTGGTGGCAATAAAGGGATCTCCACTTATTAACAATGCACAATTCGTATGTTTTTGACTTAATAAGAAGGATTTAGATTCATTTTCAAGTGAGTTTCTATAAACAGGTGCTATTTTAACTTTCAAATATTGTTCATAACTTTCTAAAGTAGAACTAGTAAAATTGGTATATATTTCAAAAAAAACATTTTCAACAGATTTAAGTATGGCGATAACATCAGCTGAAAGCGAACTAGGTCCATCTAAGCCTAAACCGATGAAAAACAATTTTTTTGACTTGGTCATTCAAATTACTATAAACCCTGACAATAATTAACTACTAAATTGAAATGTTAATTGTAATAGCAAATATAAAATAATAATAAATTTCGATTCCAATTTTGAGTTATTTGAAAAAGTTTTTTACAAAATTTTAAGAGTTTTCTAAGGATTGCAACATATGTTAAACAATAAAAACCAAAAAACTAATATTTAGTACGTAGAAAAAAAAATCGTTACATAGAAGTAACATTAAGAAAAACCTTCATATTAATGGAGACATTATTTTGAGCGATTTCTCAAGCCTGTTACCACCAGAAATATATCCTCACAAAATTCGTTTGTCGACTGAGACATTATCTTGGTTAGAGGCTAATTTGGAAAGAAATTTGTCTTTACAAGATTTTGCTGAAAGGTTATTTAATCTAATTGCAGAGCATGAAATTATTGATGCTGAAATCGCATACATGGCTGTTAAAGCTGGGGTTATGACCAGTAAATTAAGCAAAGTCATTGATTTAGGTGAAGCAAAACATCCAGCAATTAAAGCATATCAAGCATTGGCATTACTTTTTAGAAATAATTTTTCATTAGCCGATGATT
>DAHXPE010000376.1 GCA_027364495.1 Candidatus Heimdallarchaeota archaeon
TGTTTATATACATTTTTAGAAACGGTAATGATGATATTCATGGGATTAACAGAGAGGATAGACTTGATTTAAGAACAGAAAATTCAGTGCAGTTACAGAAATTTCGTGAAAAATGGTATGAAAAACAGGAAAACAGTAAAAATCTCAAAATTATTCCCGAAGATTATGGAGGATTGAATGAAAATAGAGTTTTGAATTGGTATACCGGGGATGGATCATATTCTGGAGGAGAGGTTAGCTTTGCAACAGATGGATTTAGAGAAAAGGATGTTCGTAGAATATCAAAAGATTTAAATGAAGAAATTGGTATACATTCACATGTAAACAAAACTTCTAAGACCAATGAAGAAGGAGAAGATCAATGGAAAATAAGATTTGGGTCTAAAGAGGACGTTAAAAAATTTTTTAAATATTTGGAAGGAGCTGATAACGTGGCCGTAAACTTGGCAAAAAAGGTGTTTCCACAAAGATTTCCGAGAGAGTAAAAATAAGATTTTGATGTCTAAATTCATTAAACATCTATTTCAATAGATTTATCTTTTGAATGTTCAAGAATATATTCTTTTCGAAGCTCAACGTTATCTCCCATGAGAATAGACATTAATCGTCCTGCTTCAACAACTTGGTCAACGGTTACTTGCCAAAGATGTCTTTGACTGATATCCATAGTAGTTTCTGAAAGCTCTTGAGCGTTCATTTCACCAAGCCCTTTGTACCGTTGCTGATTACCTTTCTCATTAGGGTTTTCTCTTCTAAATCTATTTAATTCATCTTCAGTATAGAAATAAATCTTTTTATTCTTTTTATTTATCGAAAACAACGGTGGTTGAGCAATATACAAATGTCCTTCAGCTACTAATTGTTGCATGTGGCGGTAAAAAAAAGTCAGCAATAACGTCCTTATATGACTGCCATCTACATCTGCATCTGTCATTATTATCACTTTGTAATATTTTAACCTTGTTAGATCAAAGTGATCGTCTATATCTGTTCCCAGTACTGATATCATTGATTGTATTTCTCTGTTATCTAGTACTTTTATCATGGAATTTTTTTCTACATTTATGACTTTCCCTCGTAACATCAGTACTGCTTGTCTTTTTGGATCTCTTCCTGATTTTGCTGATCCTCCTGCTGATCTTCCTTCTACTATGAAGATTTCTGTTTCTTCTGGATCATTACTCCTGCATGGGACAAAATTTTCTGGCCTTATTCCTTTTTTACGTGCCTGATCGCGTACTTTTTTTGTCTTTACACGAACCTCTGCCGCAAAAAATGCTTTATTAACTATTTGTTCAGCTACTCTTGGGTTATGTTCAAAATATTCAGTTAATCCATCATAAACTACAGAATAAACAACACCCCGTACGTTGTTACTTCCGAGTTTCATTTTTGTTTGACCCTCAAATTGTGGGTCTCTCAATTTTACACTAACAACTGCTACAAGTCCTTCTCGAACATCGTCCCCTTCAATAAGGACCTCTTCCTTTGAAGATTTTTTACCATTGGTCTTTTTTGTAGATCTTGATTTATTTTCTTCCATACGTTTTTGATATGTTTTAATCGCATTTGTCAGTGCTTGTCTAAATCCTGTTAGATGAGTTCCTCCTTCTCTTGTGTTAATATTATTTGCAAAGGAAAATTGATTTTGTTTGTTAAATCCTTCATTATAGCCTATTGCCACTTCAACTAGGACTTCATCTTTTTCTCCCTCGGTGTAAATGGGTTCTGGGGTTAATAGTTCACGTCCTGATGCTTCATTAATTTCATGTACCCATGATTTAATACCTCCTTCGTAATGGAAAAAATCTCTTTTTTGTTCCTCTTCTCGGTAATCGATTAATTCAACATTTAGACCTTTAGTCAAAAATGCTGTTTCTCGTAATCTTGTTTTTAATGTCTCATAATCAAATTCAGTAGTTTCATTGAAAATTTCCTCATCAGGTTTAAAAGTAACTATGGTTCCTGTTTTATAAGGATCATCTGGCTTTATTTCTCCTAATTCTTTTAATTCTGATGCTTTTACACCCTGTTCATATCGCTGCCAGTAAATTTTTCCATTTCGTCGAATTTTTAATTCTAAGAAAATTGATAAAGCGTTCACTACTGACAAACCAACACCGTGTAATCCACCAGATACCTTGTAACTACTACTGTCGAATTTACCTCCAGAATGCAGCTTGGTCATAATAACTTCAAGTGTTGGTAAATTATATTTAGGATGCATTTTTACTGGAATACCACGTCCATCGTCTGTTACACTAATAATATTATCCTTGAGTATTTCCACCTTTATATTTTTACAGGCATCTGCTAACGCTTCATCAACAGCATTATCAACTATTTCATACACTAAATGATGTAAACCTGTTCTCCCAACTGAACCAATGTACATTGCAGGCCTTTTTCTAACTGCTGTTAGGCCTTCTAAAACTTGAATATTTTCTGCATCATAAGATTGACTTGATTGGTTGCTCAAAGTACTCAACTATTTCAAAATTTCTATGTAAAATTAAACAAGGTCCAATTCGAAGTAGAATTAAAGTTGTTTTTAGAATTCCTCTTGAAATATTCTTTCACTATATTTCAACAAAATTAAGTATAATTTAATTTTCAAGAATCAAATGGACAAAAGTGTAATTTATTTATCGAATATATAAATTGTAAAAATCCCTTATATAAAGTTTATGAAATTTTAACGCCATAAAAATAGCATTTTATGGACGATAAGTTATCAAAATTTTCAAAAATAGAAAATTTAATAAATTTATTAACTAAGAATATTCAACCATAAATATTAACAGAAAATTATTGTTGTTGACCAATCATGTCCCAAAGTCAAAAATCTCTCAAGACATTGGAGGAAGAAACTAACCAATTAGCAATAGCTACAAAAAATCTTTCTGTTCGAACAGAACAAGTTATTACTAATATTAATAAGAATATTGATTTAAAATTAAACCAATTAGCTAAAGAGAAATCTGATCTAAAGGAAAAATTATCAGTACAAGAAAAAACTATTAATCAATCAAGTACTGAAGTCAAAAATCTAAAAGATCAGAAAACCAAGTTGTTAGAAGAAATTCGTCAAAAAGATCTCAAAATTGATGAGCTTGAAACGAAAATAAAAGAATTAAACAAAAAGCTAGCTCAGTAGCCAATTTAGGATCGATTTATACAGTGCTTATAGGGATTTTTTCGGACCTTCATGCTAACTTACCATCTATGGAACTTGCTTGTAAAATATTTGATGAACATTCAGTAGATCATATTCTTTGTGCAGGAGATATTGTAGGTTATTATACTGAACCTGTCAAGGTTCTTGAAATGCTTCGAGAAAGGACCGATCATATAGTTATTGGAAATCATGATGCTATTGCAGTAACTGATAATTTCTCCAGAGAAATTAGGTATTTTAATGATATTGCAAGACAATCACTTGTTTGGACAAGACAGGAGTTACAAAATCATAAAGATCATTGGGAGTTTCTTAAAGAGCTTCCCTATACAAAAAAGGTTCATTTAGACGGAATAAGTTTTTTTCTCGTTCATAGCACACCTAATATACCACAAGAATGGGATTATTATTATTATTTCGGCGTTTCGGATCAGGATGAGGAATTAACTAATTGGCTTGATACTTATGACGCAGATGTTATTGTAATGGGTCATACTCATGTACCTTTTGTGTTTAAAACTGAAGAAGAAGCACCCAGAATTGTTTTGAATCCAGGATCGACAGGTCAGCCTAGAGATGGTGATCCAAGAGGATCTCTGATGCTATATGACACTAAAACAAGGAATGTAGAGCACATAAGATATAATTATAATATTGAAGCTGTTTGTAACGAGGTAAAAAAACATAGATTACATGGATACTTGTGTGACCGTTTATATAGAGGAAGATAGATTTTATCTTAAAATTATTAAAAAACTCTCTCTTTTATTTTTACGTAGCTCTTTTTTTTATCATTTGTTGACGTTTGGAACGTATTTAGGCTAAATTTTTGGTCCAATTAAAAAAATTAAATAACTACATTTTTTCTTAAATAGTCTGCATGTTCCGACAATAATCAAAAAACTTTTAATACACTCTTGAAAAATTTCGAAACTAATATTAGAATAAACAAGGTTTCCCATATGAATAAGAACACAAGTTTTAAGATTCCTAATTCATTTCTAGTTAATTTAGATTATTTAGTTTATTCTGGAATATTTAAATCTCGTGGAGATGCAATTAGGATAGCTATTGAGGATTACATAGCAGATAATTATGAATTTTTATTTATAGAAGAGAAAAAAGAAGAAAAAAATACTAATAAAATTGCTTACAAATTAAAAAATGAAATCTTTATGGTAGAAAAATAGATTATTATCCAAAAATTTTGATAATTTCTCTAATAGATTCCTCTCCATCATATAAATAAACCATTACTAAATCATGCTTTTTGAATATATTTTCTGGAGGTAAATTTGTGACTTTACCGTCAATGGTTCTTTGAACACGTAATATTTTAGATTGTTTTATCCCTAAATCATCGAATTTTTTTCCAATATGTTTTTCAGGTACTGGAACAGTTATAACTGGAGGTTGCGTTAATGGTAGACCCATTAGATTATATAAGTCTGCTGTGATTGAATAAACATTGTCTGTTATTACAAATTTATCTTTTTGCGCCTGGCTTAAGTATTTTACAAAGGCAGGAGCATATTGAGATACCAGAATTATTTTAACATCCGAATGACTAATGTCCTCGATGTTGTTAATAATATATTCAACCAATTCATTATCATGCAATATTATAATTTTTTCAGCTGTTGAAAAACCAATTAAATCATATAATTGTCGTTCCTGATATTTTTCATGTTTCTTTTCTACTAAAACCGTTATTTTTTCTCGAACATCCTCAATCCATTCACGGTCATCATCAGCTATTAAAGCGACTTTATTTCCAAGACCAAGCTCAAGGAGGTCATAAATAAACTCACCGGTTAGAACATTTGATCCAAACACAAAAATTGAATTATTTTTTTCAGAAACAGTCTTTGCAAATTGTTTAACCTTTCTATTACGTAGCTTGAACATAATTAAAATCCTCCAGCTGGTGGTGATGAATTGTTAGATTTAACATCCATATTATCATCAGAATTAGATTCAGGTAAATCAACATCGGAATCATCATCTTCATCAATGACATTAACAGGCTCATCTGATTCTTCAAATGACTCAGTTAATGAAAAGCCCGTGTAATCCTGTAACCTGTTTTCAAATCGTTTTAATGAAAGGATTTTCTCCTGTTTTTTCTCTTTTTTATTCCAAAGTAATCGGATGAACAAATGTTTATTATTATCTTCGTCCAATAAGTAATAATTTCTAAATTGTCTTTTACTATTCCTTCCTTCTACATTAACCAACAATAAAGATTTCATTTTTGAAAAATCGTAAATTTCGTCTTTTCCAAACTTATTAAAGGATTTTTTTCTTTTCAAAAGAGATTTTTCATGTTTATCAATTTCAACTATTCCTTTAAGAAGTATAGGATTCATCATGTGATAAATAATAAAGCCAATTACAGCTAAAACGATTAAAATTACATCGATGGAAGAATTTTTTAGATTTAAAGGCAAGTTTTGGTACTGCTTTCCTAGAATCAATCCAACTACCAAAAGGACAATGGATAATAATCCAACAATACGTCGTTTCCAACTTTTTCGGGTTCCTTTAGGTTCGATTAATAATTTTTTACCAGGAAGATCAGTTATACTAGCTTTTACGAATTTGTTAGCCGTTTTCTCATATTTTAATTCTCCTAAATCGGCTAAATATCTCACTGGTGTTTCCGTAATAATTCTATTCACTTCTTTCATTTTGAAGTCCCAAGTAATATGCAAAACTAATCTGTCTGTTCTCATTAACGTAGCTTTTTCTGGTGGTATAAGATCCCAACCATTATCATCAAGATGAGCTCTTCGTACTGCTAATATTTCAATTCCATTCCCATTACCAGCTAAATCATTATTCATAAGTAAAGCTGATTTACCAACATATCTTTTGGGAACATTAACCTCGCTACAAAGAGGAAATTTAATATCTAAGGATAATGATTTTACTAATCCTTCTCTTGTTGTTTCAACATCATCTATTATATGCAAGTTTTCGTCTTTTACTAACGATTGGTCTTTCAAATAATCTGGTGTAAATTGAGATAAAATGTAGATTGGGACGACTGGTTGGATTGCTCGAATGTTTGTCAAAATATTTTGATTTCGCATCACATTATCTGTTAAAATATATATTCTTTTGGCATTTTTGAAGCCTAGAATGGTGTAAAGGTTAGATTTTTCAAATTCATCCTCTTTTTTTACTACATAAGTATCCAATAGGCCTGCTATTCTTTCCACCCAAAGGTATTGAGCATCTGATATTAATGTTGCCTCATCTTCATAGGCAAAAGTAAACACCAATTGAGATAGAAATTTTTCAGCATAAACAGATGAACCAAAAACATAGGTTACATCAGATCGACCTTTGATTTTGTCTCTATACTTATCTATTTCTGATTTAAATAAAAGTTGTAAAATAACACCAACAACTCCAGCTGTTCCAGCCAATAAACGAATGGTTGTATCTGATGTCCATAAATGAAACACCCACGTTGAAAGTCCAGTAAATTCAGGCGTTCCATTTGCTGTATATTTCGAAGAAAACGGCCAAGCCGAAGTCTGTTCAGCTAAAGGCTTTCCACAGTTTGCCGTAGAATAAGTAACTGTACCATTTTGTTCATAAACTTTACAAATAGTAGGTCCCCAAATTGTATCACTAGGATTATGAACGATGCTCTCAGGTGCTAAACTTATTATTCCTGGAATAATAAAAGCCGTGGTAACGAATAGAACCACAATTCCAACTATTAAAATTAGAATTATAACTGTTAAATCCAGTAATCTAAATAAATTATTTAATTCTCTTCTCATTTTCCTCAAAACAAATTTAGTTTCAGCTGTTAAAGCATCTATAACATAAATAATCGGTCTAAGTTTATCAAAAAAACTCAATGAGAGAGAAGATCCCTTGGGATATTTTATTGTTCCATCTTCTTCAACTATCAATGAATGAGGATCTTTAGGATCCAGTTTCGAAGATTTTGTATCTTTTGTATCATTCACAGGTTTAGTAGTTGCCATTGTATAATCATTCACTTTTTAAGTAATTTTATTAAGGAATATACTAATATCATGCTTGTTAGGTGGTTAGTGCTTGTCTTTAAAATATTCCTCCATTTTTTTAAATCATTAGTAAAAAAATTGAAATCGATTAAATTTATGACCGACCAGAAAACTCCTTTAAAGAGAAAATTTTTTATTTGATTTATAATAAACATTATCTTTTGTGAATAGCATGTCGATTAAAAAAGGTCTTGAATCACGTATTTATCAAGAAATGCTATTTATGGAAGCAAAAGATCAAAATTCACTTATTGTTTTACCAACTGGACTGGGAAAAACAATTATTATTTTATATTTAGTGAATTATTACCACCAAAAATTTCCTAATAAAAAGATACTTGTTGCTACACCAACAAAACCTCTTGTACATCAAATTGCTCAAACTTTTTTGGAATTTCTTGATGTACCAGAAGAAATAATACAAGAAATGGCTGGTTCAACTTCTCCCGACAAAAGGGCAGCCATGTATCAAACTGGTAAAATATTTATTGGTACACCTCAAACATTCAGTAATGATTTTGATACAGACAAAATTATTCCAAAAGAAATTTCGTTGTTATGCTTTGATGAAGCACATAGAAGTACAGGTAATTATGCATACGTTAAAATAGTTCAAAATTTTACAGATTTTAATCTTAACCCAAGAATAATCGCATTTACAGCTACACCTGGTAATAAACCTGAACAAATAGAGCAAGTCATACAAAATCTTCATATAGAATCAATTAGTAGCCGTTTTGCCGACGATCCTGATGTTCGACCATTTGTTTCATTTCATAGACCTAAAATTATATGGGTACAGCTACCGGATTCCTACAAAACAATAATAAAATTTTTTGAACAATATCAAAACGAAATTGTAGAAAAAATTAAAGAAAAGGGATTAGATCCAGGTAAATATATTTCAAAAACCACAGCATTGGATCTTCAAAAACAAGTCACCGCCTTAATGCAGGATGATCCTGAAATAGGAGAATTACTTTATTACGTTCCTAATTTAATTAGAATTTTGCATATTAAAGAAATTACTGAAACTCAGGGACTTCCTCAAACTAAAATTACTTTAAGTAAATGGTTTTTAGATCCTAAACAAAAAACACTAAAGATGTTTATTGAACATCCCTTTATACAAAATGCCTATGAAATCATATCAAAAAACACCGAAAAACATCCAAAATTACTGAAACTTGTAGAAATTCTTAAAGAACGAACTCAAGATGCTGAATCAAAAATAATTGTGTTTACAAATTATAGAGATTCAGTTGACTTTCTTTTACAAGAATTAGAGGAACAAGGAATAGTAACAAAAAAATTCATTGGGCAATCAAGTCAAAAAAAATCTTCTGGAATGTCTCAAAAGGAGCAAATCAAGGTTCTTGATGAATTTAAAAACAGTAACTTAAATGTACTTATAAGTACTTCAGTCGGAGAGGAAGGAATTGATGTAGGCGCGTGTGACCTGGTAATTTTCTATGACAGCGTTTCATCTGTGGTACGAAACGTTCAAAGGATAGGAAGAGGACGTAAGAGACAGTCAGAAGTTATTCGTTTAATTACACGGGACACCAAAGACGCAATAATGTATTATGCTACTCTAAAACAAGAGAAAAAGATTCAGGAGTTTATAAGAAAGGAATTACCGAGAAAGATAAATATTCAAGTTAAAAATGTACCCAGTGCACCTGTTAAAGAATCATATGCTAATACAATACCGATTCAACCTGAACAATCAAATTCTGGTGGTCAATCATCATTGTTTCAATATATGTCTTCTACTGTACCATTAACTGAAATTAAGAAAGAGGAACAAACTAATTCAGAAATACTGATTGAAAAGCAAAGGCA
>DAHXPE010000173.1 GCA_027364495.1 Candidatus Heimdallarchaeota archaeon
CATTTCATGTTAATTTGATACGCCTTTGTGATATTTTACAGCTTCTTTTTAATAATAAAATAAATAATACTCTCCATCCTCATGCGTTTATTCCTTTTAGAGGATAAAATTTATAAATCATAAAAACACAAATCTGTTAAATATAGAAAATCTCTAGGAACAATTAGAAATATGTATTTGTTCACTTTTAAAATACGGAGTCGAGTTTGATATCAAAAAATGATACTGTTTCTGAAGTAACTTTTGAATATTTTCCTTTAAAACATAAAGATTTGCTTTGGTTTTTCGCTATAGTCTTTGTTCTTAGTATTCAATGGATTAATTATTTATCAACTACTTCTAATAGCACGCTCTTTAGTGCAATTGTGATTACCAATGTTATAATTTATGTTGGGATATTTATTTTTTTGTTTGGAATATCTTTTATAGCTATTAGTATACTCGAATTAGGCTATTTAATTAGAAAGCTATTGCTAATTTTGAGGAATAAACAAAAAGAATTTAATTTTATAGTTGCACAATCCATAATATGGATAATTGTGTTATTAATTTTTATCGTAGCAATCTATATTTATTTATTTATTTTAAGTTAAGCATTTGGGTAAAGTTGAAATTAGCTTTAGTGTAATGTCAGTACGATTTTTGATCTAAAAAGCTTTAATGAAGAATTTTTAAAAATACTAGTAGTGTATATCTATTGTTTTATCCGAAATGTCCATTTTGTGAAATTCAAATGGAAAATACAAATAGAGTTAAACTTAGAAACCATATGAAAGATCATATTCTTCAAGGACATGAACAAGTATTTGATGTATTTGCTTAAAAATTTCTAGGCAAGAGATATCAAAATTTGGGTTAGTTATATTAATTCGGTCAAATATTTCAATTGATTTTTAAGATTTTTACCTTAATTACCGACTGATCAATTTTCAATAAAAAAACTCCTTTATTAAGTACTCTAATCGTTTTCGATCAATCTCTCACAAATTCATCAATTTTATTATAGCTATAAACTAAATAAACACAAATTATTAGTAACTCAAATTTATTTAAAATATATTTTAATTTATTATTATTAGAGTGTGCTGAATAATTCGATTTTTGAAAAAAGGAAAAATTAAATTTGAACTTCATTGGCTAATCTGAATAAAGATTGACTTTTTCGAAAAAGGTTAAATTGAGTTTTTCAGCACTCTCTATTATTGTATAAATAAATGCAATTTCAATTTTGTTTAGACAAGTTTTTGAAAAAATTGACTTATTTGTTGTTTATGCATCCTTGATTAGAGAATTTCAAAATTATAATAAAAATGTAAAATTAGCTATGATTTCAAGCATTTTTGTAATGTCCAGTAATGGACTATTGATAAGCACTATATTTTCTATTTTTGTCAAGGGAATAGGAGAATCAGATTTAATAGTTGGATATGTTTCCTTTTTTGGTGGTTTGGTCCTTTTAATTGGTGTTTTTCCAGCTGGGATACTGGCAGATAGGTTTTCAAGGAAATTTTCTCTTCGAATTGGATTATTATTTTCCTTTGTTGGTTTTTTTTTCTTTTATCTCTCAAATTCCTTATTTGATATCTATATATCATTTGGTATATTCAATTTGGGTAATGCTTTTATTCGCCCAAGTCGTGATGCGATGATTGCTGATTCGGTTGTAAATAATAAACGGGAAAAGATTTATGGCCAATTATTTTCTTTACAAAGTATTAGTAATGGTCTAGGGCCGTTGATTACAGTTTTTTTATTCCTGGTAATTGGAGATAATTGGCAAATTAATACTATGAAACAAGTTTTATTTGTTGGATTATTTGGTCTACTAATTGGAATCATTATAATGTTTTTTATGGATGACAAATATTCGCTTGGGTCTGAATCTGAAAGTACTAGTCTGAATCTGACTCCTTCTCAGGTTCTAAAATTCCTTCTCAGGTTCTAAAATTAATTGAGTCGAGCGTGTCTTATGCTAAAAATCTTTGTGAGGATATTGAATTCACAGCGGAAGATGCTTCAAGATCAGACTTAAATTTTCTTTCTGAAGTTATTGAGACCGCAATTGATAATGGTAGCACAACTGTCAATATTCCAGACACAGTTGGTTATGCCCAACCAGAAGAGTTTGGTGAACTCATAAAAATTCTTCTAAGAACCATTCCTAAACTTGCTAATGTAACCTTGAGTGTGCATTGTCATAATGATTTAGGGCTGGCTGTAGCAAATTCATTAGCTGGGATAAAGAATGGTGCATTACAGGTTGAATGCACTATTAATGGCCTTGGTGAGCGAGCTGGGAATGCCTCCTTAGAAGAAATTGTTATGGCTCTTAAAACTCGTTCAGATTATTATCAGGTCAAAACAAGTATTAAAACAGAAGAGCTCTTTAAAACCAGTCGTCTTGTCAGTTCGCTAACCGGCTATGAAGTTCAAAATAACAAAGCAATTGTTGGCAAAAATGCATTTGTTCATAAAACTGGCATTCATCAACATGGAATATTAAAGAATCGGGAAACTTATGAAATAATGGATCCAGAAACAGTTGGATGGGAGGGAAATACTATAATAATAAGCAAACATTCTGGTCAGCATGCGATTATAGATTTATTACAAAAACATAATATTTCTTATACTGATGATGAAATTACAGCTATTTTTCGTGAGGTAAAATCATTCACTGATCATAATAAATCTATTTCAGACGGTAAAGTAATTGAAATAGCTCAAATAATTATTTCAAGCAGATTAACATAATTTTACTTTTTCATTATTACAGACTAAACAAACTATATTCAAAAATTTACTTAAAAGACAATACAAAGATAGTAAATTCATGAATCGGAAGGAATTTTATGTATAGACAAAATCATACGACAATTAGCTGAATTTCCCTTAATAAAACTTGTAGAAGGAAAAATCAATCAACAATTATTTAAAAATGATGAAAAAAATCTTTTCAATTATTTTTCATCTTCTTAAATCTTTTTAATAACGTTTTAAATCAATATTGTGAATTCTATTTATACTAGAGTTATTAATTTATAATCGTAGATCAAAAGGTATGCTGAGAAGGATCTATAAAAAAGTTTTTAGATAAAAAAGTTTTTAGATAGAATAGGTATTTATTTGACTCTTTTCAGTCGCATTTTAGGTAGATATTTAAAATTATCTCCAGTCTTAACCAGAAAAATATCATGCATCGAAGACATCAAAGTTCCTTCGAAAGATGGAAATATTTTACTTACTGATTATTATTTTCCTAAAAATATTGAAAAAGCACCGGTTATCCTTGTTCGTACCCCTTATGGCAGAAAAGGTTTTTTTGGTCTCTTATATGGTCGTTTGGTAGCAGAACGTGGGTATCAAGTTCTTGTTCAAAGCTGTCGTGGAACCTTTGGTTCAGGTGGAGAATTCTTTCCTTATAAGTTTGAAAAAGACGATGGTTTAGCAACGATTGAATGGATGAAAAAACAAGAATGGTATCCCGGATCTTTTGCTACTCTGGGTGGCAGTTACATGGGCTTTACCCAGTATGCCATCGCAAATGATGCAGGTCCGGACCTGAAAGCTATTACACCAGCTATTACAGCATCTGAATTTCATAGTATGACCTATCCAAACGGGAGTTTTTCATTCCAGAGTAGATTAGATTGGGTGATTAGCATTGCTACTCAAGAAGAATTAAGTAGATTCCAAAGAAATAAAAATAAAACTAAATTAGAAGCAGCCTATAATCATGTTCCTATACAAGAAATTCCCGAAAAATTTTTTGGGAAATCAATTCCGTATTGGTCAATGTTTTTAGATCCACAAAAAAACCATGATTTTTGGGAAGAAATTGGTGCACATAAGACTCTAGGCAATCTTTCAATGCCTATTTGTATGCCTACGGGCTGGTATGACATTTTTCTACCTTGGCAAATTGCTGATTATCAAACTTTATGTTCCAGAGGATCTCAACCTTATTTAACAATAGGTCCCTGGTCACATAGCCAAATCAAAGGATTAGGTAATAGTGTTCGTGAGTCAATAAGATGGTTTAACGCTTTTTTAAAAAATGAAAAGGATCTCCTTCCTAAGCTTCCTGTTAAACTGTTTATTATAGGTCTAAATGAATGGCGTGAGTTTGAAGAATATCCTCCCAAAAATACTCAATTACGAGCTTGGTATTTTCATCCTGATAAGGGATTGTCTTTAAAGGATCCTATTGATTCTGAACCAGATAACTACATATACAATCCTGCTGATCCAACACCAAATATTGGAGGCTCACTTCTTTTTGATAATGCAGGTCCCCAGAATAATAATAAACTTGAATTACGCGCAGATGTAATCACTTATTCAAGTGAGATTCTTAAAACGCCTATAGAGATTATAGGTCCAGTTAAAGCAATTCTTTACGTTAAATCAAGTCGAAACACAGCTGATTTCTTTGTAAGACTTTGTGATGTTGACAAAAAGGGTAATTCAAAGAATGTTTGTGATGGAATAATTCATTTGGATTCTGGTCCAGCATTAACTGATTCCAAAGGCATGAAAATTGAGTTTAATCTCTGGCCGACAGCTTATCATTTTGAAATTGGTCATATGATACGTGTGCAGATTTCAAGTGGATCTCATCCAAGGTTTTTACGAAATCTTGGGTCAAATGAACCTATTGCTACTGCGGTTACAATAAAAAAAGCCCATCAATCAATATTTCATGATCCAGAGCATCCATCCTGCATTTTATTAAGTACAATCACCTCATAAAATAAATTAAAATCCAATTACAACTAAATTAATCCTTTTTTGCAATAATTACTCATTTTTTTTTAAGAATTACAAAATCAAAAGCTATAAAAAAGGATAAGCCTAATATGGTCTGATTTACATGTGGTTTATCAATGAATTAAATACCAACCATATTTTTTCTAATCCTTTGGTTCAGAAAACGTTTCCTAGATATCTTAAAATACTCCAAAATCAAACTTTTGCACGATTTCTTATAGCTAAACAATTTGAAATAGATCCCTGTATTCTAAAAATTGATGAGGAAGAGAATCTTTGGAAAAAATACACACAAATTGCTTCAGAATTTCGTGAAAAAGTACGTTCCTTTGATATTGGAGTGAAAGTAAAGGAATTTAATTCTCCAAACTACCTTGATCTAAAAATAAAAATCGCATCATTGCTAGAAAATCCATGTAGATTATGTGAGAAAAAATGTGCAAGAAACAGATCCGAAGGAGAGGTTGGCTATTGTCTGGTATCTGAAATTGGCTCCGTAGCTTCAGCTTTTCTGCATTATGGCGAAGAACCAGTTTTGGTTCCTTCTGGAACTATTTTCTTCAATGGATGCACCTTTAGATGCGTTTTTTGTCAAAATTGGGATATTGCTCAAAATAAATATTTAACTAATGATAATTTGGTTCAAAATTTAACAATAACTGAAAAGTCTTTAGCTAAAAAGGGAGCAAGAAATCTGAATTATGTTGGAGGGGATCCTACACCAAATTTAAAGCAAATTTTACAATCATGGATTAATTTAAATGTTAATATTACTCAATTGTTCAATTCAAATCAGTTTTTATCATTGTATGGTATGAAACTTATTGAGAATATTTTTGATTTCTGGTTACCAGACTTTAAATATTAGGACAACAATTTTGCCTTCTCCCATTCAAAAATTAAAAATTATCGAGAAACTCTTATCAGAAATTTGAAACGATGTATGGAATTTGGGAGTGGTGAAATGATAATTAGGCATTTAGTTATGACAGGTAGCATTGAGCAGGATACTAAACCTATATTAAAATGGATAAAAGATGAATTAGATCAATATGGATCAGTTATGGTTAATATTATGTCCCAATATCATCCAGACTACTTAGTTCTGTATGATTCTAGATACAAATCTATTAATAAAAGAGTTTCTAACCCAGATATACAGGAAGCTTACAAATTTGCAAAAGAACTCAACCTCTCATTCGAGCTTATATCTTAATTTACTTGTTAAAGCTTAAGAAAATGTTGAAACTACTGAATTAGCTAATATTCTCTCATTTGAGCTTATAATTTAATTTATTTGTTTAATTGTAGTCGAATTTACCGAATCCAATTCAATTTTTTTTTTAAAATTAATCTTTTGACTGATAAATGTGATTAAGGTAGAAAAAAATTCTTCACTTTGTAAATTCTGATATGAGTTGGTGTTTTTTAATAAATCATCAAATTGATCTTCTAAATCAATTAAATCCAAAGCACTTAGGATCTCATTTGGACAAAACGTAATGACACAGCCATATCTCGAATGCTTGGTTCTAGGATCATCTTGATTCTGATCATATACTGTAAAACCGTAAAATATGGCTTTTGCTGATTCTTTGAGTTCTTGAATGGGAATCGGAAGAATAAAAACCCCTTTGTGATGCCAAGTTCCTTGAGCAACCAATAGTAAATGATAAAGGGCGATTTCCTGCAATTTAGCAATCGATAGATTAGACTTGGCATGAACAATATCTGGTCCCCTCTCAGTAATGGCATAAACTAAAATTGAATTTTCTTCCAAGTCCGAATAAACCTAAAATGTTTGTTTTTTACTACCCGAAGTAGATTACTTCTCCTGCGTAAAATTTTTTTCAATATTTAAAAAATATTAGTTATTTCATTTATTTGAATTAATTTTTTTTTATTTCAATGCTTTTTCTAT
>DAHXPE010000428.1 GCA_027364495.1 Candidatus Heimdallarchaeota archaeon
CTTCTATTGGCAAGCCTTATTCTGATAATGATGAGTTCAGTGATCAGTTAGTTAGCTGGTTTTCAAATGTCGGTCTTGATAGTGCCACAACCAATGAAATACAAATGAAAACTTGGTCCAAATTATTAATAAATGCACCAATAAACCCAATTGCTACGTTATACCGCGTTACCAACGGTGAATTAGTAACTGATCCATATCTTCGAAAAATGTTAGAAGCTGTTGTTACTGAAACCGTTGAAATATTACATAAAAGAAATATACCTTTCGACGATGACGATCCCATTAAATCAGTTGTAAATGTTGCTTTGGCTACGGCAAGTAACAAATGTTCCATGTTACAAGATATTGAAAAAGGTAGATGTACTGAAATAGATTTCTTAAATGGTCGTTTATTACAAGAGGCACATTTAGCTGGAATACCTGCTCCACTTAATGAAGAATTGACATTAAAAATAAAAAAATTAGAAGCAATGCTTTAGAAAGCTAATTTTACGAGATTATCTGATTTTTTCTAAAAAATTTTTGAGAAGGAAACCTGAATAAGTCAACATATATCGTTGATACAATTCAAGTGCTCTACCAAAATGTTCACTTGTCTATATTCTATATTATTTGGCTAGTAAAAAAGGAACGGTTTGATAAAAAAATCATTTACGAAAAAAATTATAAATAAAAATTTTAAAGAATCTATTAGTTCTCTAAAAATGAATTAAAAAATTCAATGAATTGATGCATAATAACTCATGAACATATGTAAATATTGGTCAGCTGGACATATTACTACTTTTTTTAAAATAGCAGATATTTCAGATGATTTACTTCATAAAGGATCTTGTGGAGCAGGTTTTAATATAAAACGTGGAGTAATTACTGAGATTAGTTTAACATCTGCAACTACCCATCAAATCTATTTTAACGATCAAAAACGACATCATAAAGATGCTCTAATAACCATTTATGTTATCAATGAGATAGAAAAGAAAATTAATAAAATTATTCCACCCTTAAATATAAAATATACGTTTCAAGCTCCTATGGGTGCAGGATATGGTACCAGTGCAGCAGCAGCATTAACTACAGCATTTGCTATCAATGATCTTCTAGAATTTAAACTTCCTGAGATTGAATTGTGGCAAACAGCTCATAAGGCAGAAATAGAGAATAGAACTGGTTTAGGAGATATTTTAGGCCTTTATTCAAATTCAAAATTCGAATTAAGGATTAAAGAAGGAGCGCCTGGAATTGGTATAGTAAAATCTCTAAAATTATCCATCGAAGATTATGATTTGTACACTTATTCTCTTGGCCCTTTATCGAAAAAGGATATTCTTACAGATCCAAAAAAAAGGTTGATTATTACAAATAAAGGGCAGGAATCTTTTGATAAATTATCAAATAACGCGACCTTTGATAATTTTTGTTCAATTGCTTTAGATTTTGCAAAAGCAATTAATTTACTTCCTCAAAAACTTTGGGACCTACTTGATTCATTACCAAAATCGATCAAAGCATCCCAAATAATGTTAGGAGAGTCTTTGTACTTTTTCGTTCCAAAAGGAGAAAAATTCCCGATTATTGAGAACATTAATCCTATAAAAGAAGAATTAACTGATTCAACGATTCAACGATTAATTTAATAATCTAAAATTTTTAAGTAACTATAAAACAAAAAAAGGTTAAATGGTATGTCCGTTCAAAAAATAACCACTACTGGAGTAACCCAATCTAAAGGTAAGAGAAAACTTTCTATGTTGACAGCATATGACTATCCCATGGCAAAAATTTTTGATGAAAGCAAAATTGATATTTTACTTGTTGGTGATAGTATGGGCTCGGTTTTTTATGGTTACAAATCCACTATTCCTGTTACCATTGATCAAATAATTGATCATTGTAAAGCAGTAAGTACAGGGGCTAAGAATTATTCTCTACTTGTAGGCGATATGCCATTTTTATCCTACGGTGTAAGTGTAAAACAGACTGTTACAAATGCTGGAAGAATATTAAAAGAAGGAAATGTTGAAGCTGTAAAATTAGAAGGTGGATCGGGTAGGGTTGATGAAATAATGGCATGTATCGATATTGGTATTCCAGTCCAAGGACACTTGGGGCTGACGCCACAATCTGTCAATAAATTTGGTGGTCATAAAGTCCAAGGAAGAACAGCGGAAATGGCTGAATTTTTACTCAATGAAGCGCTTGCACTTGAAAAAGCTGGATGTTTTAGTATTGTTTTAGAAGCCATACCATGGCAAGTAGCAAAAGTAATAACCGAGAAATTAAAAATTCCAACAATTGGAATTGGAGCCGGACCTTTTTGTGATGGTCAGGTCCTTGTTTGGCCAGATGCTTTTGGACTATTTGATGATTTTACTCCGAAATTTGTAAAAAAATTTGCAAACCTCAATGAAATACTAAAAAAATCGGTAAATGACTATAAAAAGGAAGTTGAGGCTGGAACTTTTCCAGATACAAATACTTACGCCTATAATTTAGCAGAAGAAGAACTAAAAAAGTTTCAAGACTCCATAGAAAAGAAAGAATCGAAGAAATTAAAAGATTTTGTTAAATAGTACAATCATTTAATATTAAGCTCTTGAATATTCGTTTTAGTTAAAGAAAATTCAGTTTTAAAGCTGAAATTCATCAATTTTTATAGGAGTCTCGCTTAAAATTTTAGTGAAATGCTCCTCAAAATGAAGTAATTCATAAAGTTCGATTTTTTGCTCGATAGGCTTTAATACTGAAAAATGAAGTGTTTTATTGCCATCTCTTGACACTCCAAGTGACCCAGGATTAAAGGCGATTTTAGAGTTACTTATTGACTTATAAAAAGTTACAAAATGTGTATGGCCAAAAAAAAAACCATCACAGTTCAAAAATTCAAGAAAATAATCTAAAAAATTCTCCATTTCAGGAAATAAATATAATATATCCGCATTCCAAGGATTAGAATGACAAAGAAGAATTTTTTTGCCATTTATATTTATTACATCGTTATTTGACAATGTAAACA
>DAHXPE010000432.1 GCA_027364495.1 Candidatus Heimdallarchaeota archaeon
TTAACAGATTTGTGTATAATTTTTTAAAACCTTTTTTTAATCTGTTTCCGACAAAAATAACTTTTTTTGATATATTAAGCAAATAATATCTATAAAATTGAACTTGAGAGGTTCTAATCATTAATTAGCGAAAAAAATGATAATCGAAACTCTCTTGTTCATATATAGCCTGTTTTTGACTTGTATTTTAATATTTCTATTACCACAGACAATTAAGTATAGAAAATGGTATTTAAAGCTTTTAGTTGATTCAAAAAGTAATTTTCGGACAGAAAGATTTTTTAAAGAGATGAATAACATTTTTAAAAGGTTTTATCCATATTTGGAATCATTAAAGCAGAAAAGGGGAAGAAAACCGACAGACTTTTGTTTTCAATTCAGGTGGATGATATGGTGGAGATTCTTTGGTTCATATATCCTTCAGAAAGCACTACGTGAGTATAATGAATCTGAGTTTCTAAAAATATTATTAGGGGGACCAGCTTATGAGTATACGCGGGAGCAATTTCATGATTTCAGAAAAAAATTGTCTCCTGAAATAATTGAACAATGGGGAACTGAATTGATTTTAGAACTAGTTAATAACAATATTTCAATTTTGAAAACAATTATAATGGATAGTTTTCCAATAAAATCATACCTCAATACGCAAAAATGTTTAAAAGCTCCAAAAATTGACTTTTTAGATCTTAAAAAATTTATTGATTCACTTAAACTTGATGATATTATAAAATTGATAAATGACTCTCCTAAAATGTATACAAAACTTAAAACAAAACTTATTGTGCTAATAGTAAAGGAAACATGGGATTTAAACTCATGGAATAGAACGTGGAAAGAGTTAACTGGAAAAAAAGCAAATGAAGTAGGTATATCTTTACCACATAGTTACAAAAGTATTGCAGCAATCAAAGCAATCGAAGAAGACCTCAAAAAAATAATTAAAGGAAAAAGTATCGAGTTATATTTACTCGAAAATTTAACCCCTATCATCAAAAACTTGGGTAAAAAGTCTTCTAATTTTAAACTGAAATTATTGACTGATCTTAATTTTACTTGGCATAAACCTCATAAAGCACGAGATCCAGGAATAGGTATGTATTATTGTGCAACTAAAGATGAAAACCGATTTGGAAGAGGAGGAATTATTTTGGTTTCTAAATTGTTAGAAATTCCATTATTAATTATTAACACTCCAAAATATAAACAAGGAACTGAATCTATATTGAATTCTATCGATAAGATCAAGAATTCATTTGGAAAATGTCTTGAGTCTTCCAAACTTTTAGCTGATAGTGAATTTGGTATTTTAGATATTTTAGAAGCTTTAAAATCTAAAATAACTACACATTTAGCAATTCCTAATTATGGAGCTAGTGAAGATAAGAATAATCTTTCAAAACAGGATAGAGACGATAGAAAAGGAGTGGAACGTGTTATTGCAAGACTTGAAACTAACTGGCATCTAGAAAAACCAAGACATTTAGGAGAAGAGTATGTTTCATTTCATGTTAATTTGATACGCCTTTGTGATATTTTACAGCTTCTTTTTAATAATAAAATAAATAATACTCTCCATCCTCATGCGTTTATTCCTTTTAGAGGATAAAATTTATAAATCATAAAAACACAAATCTGTTAATATAATTTTTTTTATTATCATTAATAAAATTATTCCAATTAAATAATACAAGATCTAATTTATGAGTAACACGGAAAAAAGGTTTGAGAAAACAGGATTAGCTTTTTTATTCACTATTATCTTTATGTTGGCTATTTGGCTTCAATCTAATATATCAAATGGGCAAACCACTAAATTTTACAATGCTATTGTAGTATTTTTAACAATAATCCTACTTGTTTTAGTAATAATAACAATTACCTATTCTATTAAATATATATCCTTTTTACTTGATGCCTATATTGATGATATGCTCTCTGGAAAAAAAATTCAACCAAGAAACCAATTTTACTGTCAGGTTTGTAAATTTGCTGTCGAACTTGATGATGATTATTGTCCAACTTGTGGCATGATGTTATAAATGTATATTTGTTCGGTTCTCACGATTTGTTTTGATCATTTGAAGGGAAGATTTTTTAAAGGAATTATTTCTCGATCAGAATTTTATTTTTTCTTCTTTCGAGGGTAACGGTAGGTTTTAACATATTTTTTGGTTTCCATTTTTTTCGTTTTAATTTCAATATTGTATTCGGTCGGATTTTCTTTTTCTTTACCAATTTCGTTAAGTAATTCTTTTTTCTTGCTGACTTTCATAAACAAATTATATGCTGATTGATATTTGTAATCATCAATGGATCCCGTACTACCTTTTCTGATTGTCCCATTTGCATCCACGAATACTTCCTGTTTAAAGATTTCAATATATCCATTTTTGCTCATTTGTTTTAAGAAATACCCTTCATCAATGTCTGGCATAGAAATTATGTCTCCTTTTGAATCATCATCAACATTTTTCAATTTTTCAGAATAATCATCTAATACCAGGACCAAATCATCATACTCAGGGAAAATGATCTTTTTGTGAAGCATAATAGGAAATAATTTTTCTTCATTTTTCTCATTGTTTAATTGTCTTTCTAATTTGCTATAAAAAGACTTTCTCTTGTTCATTTTTGCTTGTTCTTTTCCTGATGGTGTTGTTTCATTAATAGTCAATTTTTCTTATCCTCGTTTGTCTAAGTCAAAAAATTTTTTCTTATTTTTAAGGGTTCACAAAAAAACATTTTTTTTATCTAATTCCTAATCTTTATTAAAAAAATTTTGTTAAAAAATTGATAATTTAAACCAGAATGTTTATAGAAGGGTTAGTTTTCCTTATAATTTTGTTCTAAATAATTTCATGAATTTTTATCGATTATAATCAAATAGCACCGGTATAATAAACGTCTCTCTATAATAATAGAAAAAAGTCCTGCTACGATAAAAATAGATTCTTTTTCTCTTCTAAACAAAAAATCAAGATTTTTTTCAAAAAATCTTTATTACTTTCCACGATTTTAAAAGATGAAAAAAAAAAGAGTTAATTAGCAGTTTGTTTGTGATGTAATTCTTTTCTGTAAAGTAACTTTTTGTAAACAAACTGATAGTTCTGTAAACAATACCTGAGTTTTAAACATGACTTTTAATGATTATAATTTATCACCAAACATACTCAAAGCACTTAGTAATTTAGGATTTGAAAATCCTACGACAATTCAACAAAAAGCCTTACCTTACGCTCTTGAAGGAAGAGATATAGTAGCACAATCACAAACCGGATCCGGTAAAACAGCAGCTTTCGGTTTACCAATTATTCAAAATGTAAAACGTGGAAAAGGAGTTCAAGCTCTTATTTTAACTCCAACACGTGAGTTGTGCGTTCAAGTTTGTGACGCAATAAATGATTATAGCAAATATTCAAAAGTAAAAGCAGATGCAATTTATGGTGGTGTCAGTTATAATCCACAAATCGATGCATTAAAACACAAGGAAATAATCGTTGCTACACCTGGCCGACTGATCGATCATATTGAAAGGGGAAATACTGACTTCTCACAAATCAGGTTCATAATTCTCGACGAAGCTGACAAAATGATTGAGATGGGCTTCTTAGAAGACACCGAGAGAATCATTGACGAAGTTACTACGGAAAAACAGGTTATGCTATTTAGTGCTACATTTCCTGATAAAATAAACACTTTTGTTGATGAATACATTCCCGAAGCTGTCTTCATTAAGACTGAAAAATTTGTCAGTAATAAATTACTTACCCAGCAGTATTATAAAGTTCATGGTACTCAAAAATTCAGTCTTCTTGTCCACCTTCTTGATGAAGAAGAAGATAATTCAATTGTTTTCTGTTCAACCCGTAAAGAATCTGATTTTGTGACTTATAATCTTAAAAAGAATGGAATCAAAGCCAAAGCAATTCATGGAGGACATACTCAAGCAAAAAGACAACGATCTATTGAATCTCTTCATGATGGCAAAATTTCAGTATTAGTTGCTACTGATGTTGCCTCAAGAGGACTCGATATTAGAAATGTTAATAAAATTTTTAATTGGGATATACCGAAATCACAAGAAGACTATACTCATAGAGTTGGCCGTACAGCAAGAGCTGGTGAATCAGGTCAAGCTATCTCTTTTGTTACGGATCGTGATAAGGAGAGTTTTGATACCATTCAACGAATTCACAAAAATGCTATTGAAAAAGTACAGACGCCTTCAATCCAGCATGTTCGTATGATCCGTGATGAATCCCTTTTAGAACAAGAAAAACATGACCATCATCAGGGATTTACTCATTCAAAATCTAAAAATCCTAAAAAGAATTTTAATAGAAAAAAATCCTTTTCTCCTAAAAAATTTGCTAAGAAAAAAAAACCTGAACTTTTTAATTAAAGATTTGTAAATAATCATTTTTATTTAGTCTTTATTCTATTGGAACTTCAACTTCTTCAAGTTCTTGTTTTTTCTTAGGAGTAACGGATATTTCAAGTATTCCATTCTTGAATAAAGTTTTAATATTTTCTACATCTTTGTTAAGTATGATTTCTTTGTAATAAGATCGTTGAGATGAAGAGGCTTTTAAGACTAATAAATTTTCTTTTCTTTTTAATTTAATATCTTTTTTATCGATCCCTGGAAGATCAACTATGATTTTATCAACTCCAGCTTCTTTGTCGTGGATAAATTCTACATAAGGATCATATTCGAAATCCTCTGTCCTTGTTGATTCCAAATATTTCCGTTGGAATGGTTCAAAAAATGACCCAAGTCTTGGAGTAAATCCAAATCTTTCTGGATGGTCAATATTTGACCAGGTTTGAACATTTGGTTTTCCATCTGAGCCTATTCTAGCAGAATAGCCATATGAAACATGACCATGTTTTTTGAGTTCGTTTTGAAAATCTTTGTCATTCCAAAGATTGTTATCAAATCCAAATCCCTTGAAGGCATTGTCAAAGGCTTGATCTATACTATTAAAGAAATTTTTAAAATCAGGTCCAAAAAAATCATCATCATCTATTGTCTTTTTTTTTGGAAATAATGGCATAAATATTCACCAAAGTTTATTCATTTATCTGGCAAATTTTAAATTTGTCGCTTAATGTCCTCATCACTAATTTATAAACTTTTCTTTGGGTCTAAAATCTTTAAATATGATGTAGAGTCTTTATTTTTAACAAATATATTTGTAGTTATAACTGGATTATTTAAGTAGTTCTTATTGGGATTTATTTTCAAAAAAGGTGAAGAGATAAAAATGAAGAATTTTTAAATTGAAATGAAGTTGTTTTTTTCTCGATACAGGAAATACGTAAAAAGTGCCTCAATCAACGATAACTGACGATCCAAGCTCAAATAAAGAGAGGATACTTAAAAAAAAAGAAATTAAATCTCTTAATTTGTTTACAGAAGAATTTTCGAATAAATTCGAACAAAGATTAATTGATACAGATTTTTTTTATAAAAAAGGTTCTGAAATAGGCAATTCTGAACGATACAACAGGGGGAAGACCATTCACACAATAAATGTTTGGTGGGCAAGGAGACCACTTTCAACAATGCGAGCATTAATTTATGCTTCATTACTAACTGATTTTACAGATCATACTCTAGACCTGTTTGATAATCTTTCTGCAAGTATTTTGCTTCCTGAATCAATTTACAAAGAAATAAGAACTATTGTTCGTAAATATGCTTCTGCTCCTAAAATATTAGACCCTTTCGGAGGCAATGGAACAATTGCGTTTGAAGCTACTAATCTTGGTTTATCTGCTTATTCAATGGACATAAATGAATATGCCTTTTTTATTCAGAAATCTCTTTTAAATTACGGTTTTTCTTGTTCTGAAGATAGCACTAACAAATTACTTGAGAAACACGGAACACACATTATCGAAAAATTAAGAGTTGCTACCGAGGATTTATTCCCTCAACGCTCAAAAAATTTCACTAATTATCTCTGGACTTATCAAACAACCTGTAAAAACTGTCGTAGTGTCTATTCGCTTTCTAAAAGAAAATATGTTTCAAAGAAAAAACACCATAACATAGAAAAATTGCCAATAGGCATTCAATACAATTATAATTCAAACGAAGAAGAATTTATTATTGCTACAGTGACTGATAGAGAACATTTTAAAAAAAATAACTGGAAAAAGAATAATTCTATATGCCCTTTATGCAATCATGAGAATA
>DAHXPE010000436.1 GCA_027364495.1 Candidatus Heimdallarchaeota archaeon
CAGTGGTAGAGAAATTGGACCTCAATTATCCTTAGAACATGTCTTATTATCTAACAATGTCGATAATTCTCATAGAACACGATTATTTTCATATTGGAACATTGGTGCTAGTTTTGCAGGTGCGATTGGTGCCTTATTTAGTGGAATTCCAATTATTTTACAAAAATATGTTCATATAAATGAATTGGTTTCCTTTAAATTTATGTTTTTTGTCTTTTTGATTATTCAACTTATGATTCTTATCCTGTATTTAGAATTGCCTTATTACCAACCACCAGTACAAAAAACTACAGTAACTTATGAAACCAAAAAAATAACTGCAAAATTGTCATTGTTATTTGGTTTAGATGCATTGGGAGGAGGATTTATCCTAACAAGTCTTGTAGCTTTATGGTTTTCGATTAAATTTGGTATTAATTTGGATATCCTTTCAATAACTTTTTTTATAACTGGTCTTTGTGAAACTGGCTCTTATTATGTAGCAATTTATATTGCTAAAAAAATTGGTCTATTGAGGACAATGGTCTTTACGCATATTCCTTCAAATATATTATTATTACTCGTACCATTCATGCCCACCTTGGAACTAGCTTTACTTGTTTATATTCTTAGATTCATGCTCTCTCAGATGGATGTTCCAGCAAGACAAAGTTATATTGTGGCAATTGTCGAAGAAAATGAAAGACCTTATGTTACCACCATAACCACGACAGCTAGAATGGTAACAAGCTCAATTAGTTCAAGTATTTCAAGTATCTTGTTAACAACTGTTCTTTCTTCTCCATTTTTATTTGCTGGAGTTTTAAAAATAATTTACGATACAACTATTTATTTTAATTTTAGACATATAAAACCACCAGAAGAATCAAAAGAAACATAGAGTTGAATAAAAAATTATAATTTTTCTATGAAAATTGAAATATTCACAAATCTTTTATAATATTTGATTATTATCTTATACTGATTTTTTATATAGACAATCCAGCTATTAGGTGCTAATTAATAAGGATACATCAATTTATTATTAGAACAATTCATTTTATCAAAATAAAAACTATTTTTTTCATTTTCTTTTTTTAAGGCTACTTATCAATAATCTTATAATCTCCTCTTTTTAATAAATACATTAATACTAATTTTTCTTCCATTCTTGACTTTCTTACTGCACATTCAGATGATGACCTTTTGCACTTGAGGCTGATGATTGTTGTAATATGGATCCAACTGGTTAGTTAAGATTACTTAGAGTTTTCAGAAATAAAAAAAAAATAATTTACTAATCAGAATTTTACATGCATAGCTAAGAAAAAGGACTTAATTAACAAAAAGACCTGTAAATGATTATTTTAATTTCCATAACTTAAGTCTTAAAGCTGATAATACAACGCTTACTGAACTAAAAGCCATGGCTAGACCACCGAAAATAGGGTTTAAGATAAAACCAAAAACACTAAAAACACCTGCCACTATTGGAATACCTGCTATATTATAAATGAATGCCCAAAATAAATTTTCTTTAACATTTTTTATAGTATCCTTAGATAATTTAATTGCAGTTATTATTGCCATTAAGTCTCCATTCATTAAAACAATATCAGCTGACTCAATTGCAACATCGGTTCCAGTTCCAACCGCAAGACCAATATCGGCTTGTGCAAGGGCAGGGGCATCATTGATTCCATCACCAACCATTCCGATTATTCCACTTTTCTGTAATTCAGAAATTATTCTTGCTTTATTACCTGGTAAAATATCTGAATAAACCTTTTCAATACCAACCTGATGAGCAATTCTATTTGCTGTTTTTGTATTATCTCCTGTAAGCATGACTGGTTCTATTCCCATTTTTTTCAAATCAGTTATGAAATCAATCGCATTTTCTTTTATGGTATCTGCGACCGCAATAATTGCTTCCAAGGATCCATTTATTGCAACGTACATTGGAGTTTTTCCCTGGTCTGCAAGAGAGTCAAAGGTGGTTCTTGCTTCGTCAAAGGAAACACTATTAGATTCTAGGATCTTAGAATTACCAACCAAAATTAAATCATTATTTATTTTTGCTTTTACTCCTTTTCCCTTAATTGCATCAAAAGCTGATATCTCTAAAAGTTCTAAATTCTGTTTTTTTGCATGTTCAACTATTGCTGAAGCTAGAGGATGTTCTGATCGTTTTTCTATACTAGCAACTTTCAGTAAAATATCTTTTGCATTGTTTGAATCATTGAAAACAATAATATCTGTTACTTTTGGTTTTCCATAAGTTATTGTTCCAGTTTTGTCCATTGCTAATATTTGCATTCTTTTGGTTATTTCTAATGATGATGCACCTTTAATAAGAACACCGTTCTCAGCGCCTTTTCCTGTTGCAATTAATATCGATGTTGGAGTTGCTAAACCTAAGGAACATGGACAGGCTATAATTAATACCCCAATAGCATTTAATAAAGCTAATGTCGGATTATCTAATATTGAAAACCAAAAAATAAAGGTTATTAATGCAATATCTATGACTGCTGGAACAAACCAAGACGTTACTTGATCTGTGAGTTTTTGAATTGGTGCTTTTGACGTCTGAGCTTCCTGGACCATATTAATAATTTGAGAGAGGACAGTTTCCTTGCCAACCTTGGTTGCACGAAAAGTAAATGTACCCGTTTGATTAATCGTAGCTCCAATTACCTGATCATTGACGTTTTTCTTTATCGGAATACTTTCACCAGTGATCATGGATTCATCTATGGTTGAATACCCATCAATAATCATCCCATCAGTTGGAATTTTTTGACCAGGTTTGACTATAATAATTTCATTTCGTTGAATTTCGTTAGCAACTATTTCTTGTTCCTTTCCATTACGAATAACAGTTGCTTTTTTAGCTTGTAAATCCAATAACTTCTCTATGGCGTTACCGGACCTATTTTTTGCTTTAATTTCAAAATATTTTCCAAGTAAAATTAATGTTATGACAATAGAAGCAACATCTAAATATACTTCGCCAGAAATTCCAAAATCAGGAAAAAAATTCTCCAATATTATTATTAAAAATGAATACCAATACGCAACTGAAGTACCTAAAGAAACCAAAGAATCCATATTGGCCGATCGATTTTTAAGTGCATAAAGTCCTGTTAAATGAAAATCTTTTCCTGCTATAAAATAAATTACAGAGGCAAAAAGAAGTAAAGAAAAATTATTTTCAACAAAAAATTTCATAAAATCTGGAAATTGAAAACCAAAGTATGTATAGAGCATATTTAACAAGATAGGAATCGAAAAGATTATTGAAAGATATGTTATATTCTTTATATGATTAAGCTCTTTTGTTTTTAGTCTTTTCTCTTCTAAAGTTGAATCAAAGATTCCATTGGATCCAAGTTTGACTTCATGTGACTCTAATATTTTTGCTTTATACCCTGTTTTTGCAACTGCATCAATAATTTTTTGAGTATCTTTAAATTCATTATTGTATGTTACTGTTAATGTGTTTGTAACCATATTTACATTGCTGGATTCTATACCGTTTAGAAATGAAACTTCATTGTTAATCTCAGTCATACATGTTGGACAGTGAATGCCTTCCAAATAGAATCTTTCAGATATTGGGGGAATATTTGGATTAATGTTTTCTTTGGGGAATGAATCTTTTTTAGACATATCTTTTGACTTTATCTTGATCATCCCTTCAAGCATGTCCATAC
>DAHXPE010000449.1 GCA_027364495.1 Candidatus Heimdallarchaeota archaeon
TTAATTAAAAGATTTTTTAGGTATAAATAATAAAGGATGATTTTAAATGGACTTAACTGGTAGACACTTATTGACTTTAAAAGATTTCAATAAAGAAGAAATTATGTATCTATTAGAGCTTTCTAAAAAATACAAATCAGATTATAAGAAAAATTTAAGTTCTAAACCACTAGATGGTAAATCTTTAGGAATGATTTTTCAAAAACGTTCAACTAGGACCAGAGTTTCAACAGAAGTAGGCATGAATTTCTTAGGAGGGCATGCATTATTTCTAGGAAAAGATGATATTCAACTCGGTGTAAACGAAACAATTCAAGACACAGCCTTAGTTCTTTCTCGATTAGTTGATGGGATATTAGCTCGAGTTTTTGGACATGAAACAGTAGAAGAATTAGCAAAATATGCGAGTATACCAATAATTAACGCATTATCGGATAAATATCATCCCCTTCAAATTTTAGCAGATTTATTGACAATTGAAGAACATTTTGGAAAATTTTCTGGACTTAAATTAGTTTGGGTAGGTGATGGCAATAATGTTTGTCATTCCTTATTGATTGGCTGCTCAAAATTAGGAATAAATATGACTGTAGCCACGCCAGATAGTTACAAACCAGCTCAAGATGTTTTTGATTATGCTGTATCTGAGGGAAAGAAATCAGGAGCACAAATTAATTGGTCGAATAATCCTAAATCAGCAGTTATAAATGCAGATATTATTGTAACTGATACTTTTGTGTCAATGGGGCAGGAAGCTGATACAAAAAAACGAATAAATGACTTTAAAGGATTTCAAGTTAATTCTGAATTAGTGAAGAATGCAAAACCCACATATAAATTTATGCATTGCCTTCCAAGACATGAATATGAAGTATCAAATGATGTATTCTATTCAGATCATTCAATTGTCTTTGACGAAGCAGAAAATAGGCTTCATACAATAATGGCTGTACTAGACGCTTTATTGACGAAATCTGAGAGATAGTTATATTAACCACCGCTAATAGTGGGAATTAATGAAACTTGATCAGTTAATATGATTATAGTTTCCAATCCTTCTAATGTATTAAAATCAACTCCATTAACTAGTATTAATGTTCCTCGTTTTGGAGTTAAATCATTATCAAAATATGAAGTAAATTTTTCTTCATTTAGATTTTTCAAGGTTATCAATAATTCCTTTAATGTAACAGCATCTTTAACTGTTGTTAAATCTAGATTTCTCCCACCAAAATCTGTTGCTATCGTACCAAATAATTTAAAGGTTACCAATTTTATGACCTTACTTCAAAAATGATAAACAGAAATAAAAAGTATATTTTTTAGAAAAAAAATAGCAGGTTTAAATTCATTCTAAATGATGATCTCTAGCCCTCTGAACCAATTTGTGGAGTATTTTGTGAATAGAAATACCTCTAAAAAGCAAATTGAGTAATGATTACGATCTTGAGTTCTGATAGATTTATAAATCTGAAATTTGATTTTATTTCAAAAACAGGTCCTTGTTAGTAGAAATGAACTCTTCCAAAACAAATAAATTTAATCATGCTGTTATAGGAGGAACATTCGATAAATTACACCAAGGACATACCTTGTTAATTAAGACTGCTTGTACCATAGCTAAAACAGTCTCCATAGGATTAACTTCCTCTGTTTATCTCTCAAAATACCCCAAAAAATATAGTGAAAAATTATATTCATTTGATTTTAGATTAGAACAGTTAACGAGATTCATACAATCTCTTAGTTTGGAATTCAATTTTTTTATTTTCCCAATAGATCATCCTTGGAATAATTTTTCAATACAAAATCCAGATCTTGATTGTATAATAGTAAGTGAAGAAACTCTAAGAACAGCTGAGATTATAAATACTGAAAGAAAAAAATCTTCTCTAAAGGAATTAGCAATTGTGATTATACCAGGTGTGTTGTCAGAAAAAGATGGTCATTATCTTAGCTCAACACAATTACGTTCTGAACAATAATTGTAAGAAGCTTAATAAATTCAAATTTTATTATTCATTTAGCTTTGACGGATTTCACTACCATGATCGAGGGTAGTACTGACTACGAATGATGTACTGCGCAAATTCATAGGTTACACCTGAGCAGATTCCTCTTTACAAAGGAAAAAAAGACGGAACTTTCTATAAAATTTGACGCATCGTCAACATTGATGAATAGTGAGCAACCTTTTTTTAATACATGAGGAATAGAGGATTTTATGCTCTGAATGAGAGATCGCGGGAAGTAGGCATTAGCCATTCAATGAACCTTTGCGTGTTAATTCATGAGCAACAAATCCTCATTATTACCTTTATTTTAGAAAATTATTCAGAATTTTTAGCATAAACTTTCCTAAATTGAAAAATTTGTTCAATCCAAATAAAGAAGAATTTATTTCTATCTTCTTTCAATGCTGAAAAATAAATTAAAAATTGATTACTTTTTGTTCAATTAATTGCATTGCGTTAATCATAAAATTAAAATCAAGAAAAAAACCTTCATTTATAAATTTCGGTGAAAAATTGAAATGAAATTACCAATATGCGTGTTTGATGCAAAAACAGGAATGTTATGTTCTAATTGTAAGGTTAAACTTGAAAATGAAGAAATTAATAAAACTGACGTCGAAATCAGTAAAGCTCTAGTAAAATTTTCAACAAATAAAACTTTGCAGAAATCTAAATTTTATAACTCGATAGATACACCAAATTTGATGATTATAATCGGTGATTCAGCCTTGAAAGAATCGCTTCAAAACCAACAACTAGCAGATGCCGTCAAAAAGGCTTCAAATAAAGCCTTTGAAGTCGTGGTTAAAGAAGGGACCATAAAAGATACACTCTCCTCTTTATTCTCACCGGTCGAAGTCTTTGGTATCGATGAAATATTTGTGCCGGATGGAACTAAAGAAATAAGGATTAATCTTCGAGGTTCTGAAAAAGATTTACCTCTTAATGCTGATGATTTAATATTAATTTCTTCAAAAGTTACCTCTTCATTAATTAGATTATCTTTTTCCAGCTAAATTTTACTGATCGTTATCAAAAAAGATTGAGTATCGAAGTAATCCAATCAAACCGCCAAAATTTTTTACTATTTTTCCGTTTTCTGTTTTACTATCAACAATCAAAAATTTTACTTTTGTTTTGTCGATTTGTTCCATCAATTGGATCATACTATCCTTTTCAGTTTCGATTTCAGATCTCAACAAAGTATCAAGGAATAGAATATTTTCTAAAGCTCCCTGTTCTGCCGATTGCAAACATTGATTTAATCCATAGCAAATTTTTTCAAAATTCTGTCCTAAACGTTTTTCAAATTCAGTTATAATAGCGGATTCTTCTAATATCTGATATTGCCCTGCTAATTTTTGAAGATTCTGGCGTGTAATCAATTCGTTAATTTCGTAGGCTGAAGATAAATCTTCTACAAGGATTATTTTGTTATGATTCCGCCATTCTTCATGTAAATAACTGAGAAACTTTGTTTTATAAGATCCTGGACCAGCAATAACTATATTTCTTATAGAATCGTCTGAAAAATAAATTTTCGTTAAATTCAGAATTTTTTTAAAGAAATTTGAATCATTGGCAGACCTGATTTTACTATTTGACTGCTTACTGGGAATTTGATTACGTTCTTGAATATAAATCTGAATTTTAAAATTATTTATTGAAGCAATAGTAAATAAACCTGGTTCTATAGCAACCAAACCTATAATAGGACGGTTTGCTTCTGCACTTTTTTTTAATATTTCAAAATGATAATCAAGCCAGTTTTCCTTTTGCAATGAAAAATTTTGACCAATTGCAATATTAATAGTATGAGTAGAATTGAATGACACTACATCATCTGGACCAGAAATGATTTTTCCTTTAACCCTAAGTCGTTGGTCTACATCAGTATCCTGAAATTCTACTTCCAAAACCTGAATGCCCAGATAAACTTTGATTCTTTCACCTTTATCTCCTTCACGTGATTCTTTTCCTGGAGTTCTTACTCTTCTTGTCGTAAAAGAATAAAGTTGGTCCTTTTCATTGATAATTTGACTTAATATGTACAAATCAGTTAAGTTCTCTGGTGTGATACCTAGAATATTATGTTTCAGATCTTTTTTATCAATTTTCAAATATAAATCCCTTTAAAATAACTTTAGATTTCCGGTAATTGGATCTATTATTTTTTCTAAGTCCGGGCCGAGAACAAGTATACAAGGAATATCATTTTCATTGTTTATCATCAAACAGTTTATTTTTTTGTTTTCACAGATAGATTGTATTTGTAATAAATCTGATTCATGAGGTACATGTAAGGTCACCTTTTTCTGTCCAAATTTTAACCAATTTTGGACTTTTTCTTTGTTATTCTTAAAGGATTTATCAACTGAATTTATTGATCCTAACACTATATATTTGAGACATTGATTGAACGATAATTGACTATTCTTGTTATAAATGATGACTTGCTTATAGTCTAGCATAGATAATATTAACCAATTTTTAAATTCTGGTAGATTTAGAGAATTTTGATTTTTCTTTGCTGATACCTTCCTTTGCTTGTTTAAAATGCAATGGGGCATTATATTTAGTAAAATATATTTTATCTTCCAGGTTCCGAGGAATGTATAATTTTGAGTTGTCATTAAGACCTATCCATTCAAGAGATTTAATTTCTTCAAGAGTTGTAGGAAGAGATTTTAACGGTACATTGAAAAGAGCTATAATTTGCAGATTCTGTAATATTTTTAAAAATTCAGGTAATTCCTTTATTAAAGTATTGTTTATTGCTAACGCTTGTGAACATTGAAGGTTAGTGATACCGTCTGGTGAATCACATATTGGATTTTCACCGATATATAAATAAGTGAGAGAACGTAGATTTCCAATGGAATCTGGTATAGTTTCTATTTTCCTTGTTTTTAGTGAGATCCACTGGAAAGTCACGTTTTCAATAAATGGTAATAATTCAGTCAATTCATTATATTCCATATTTAATTTTTCTGAATTACTTAAATAATTAATTTTATCTGGTAATATTTTAAAATTATTAGATGTTAAATCTAATATTCTCAAATTCAATAAATCTTGGAAATATGCTGGTAAATTTGATAAATTAGTGTTTTCTAAACATAATTCATATAAATTTTTAAGATTACCAAAAGAGTCTGATAATGAAAATAAACTAGTATTTGTTATTGAGATAAAATTTGTTTCTAATCGACCAAAAGAATTGGGTGAAGAACTTAATTTATTATCATCTAAGTGAAGTTCATTCAATTTTGCCAGGTCACCAAAAGAATCTGGTAAACTAGTCAAATTATTATTCTGAAGAGTTAGTAGTTCTACAGATTCTAATTGACTCCAAAAATTGAGTAAAGATGTAAACTTATTGTGATTTAAAAATAAATAGGTAATATTTGTTAAATTTTCGATTGATGAAGGTAGTTCAGATAATTGATTAAAAATAAGTTCGATTTTCTGTAAATTTTTCAATTGGCAAATAGAATC
>DAHXPE010000460.1 GCA_027364495.1 Candidatus Heimdallarchaeota archaeon
TGCATTTGATAAATCACTTTTATTTGCTAAGAAAAGTAATGGCGTATCTTTACTTGAAGATGTATCATGATCTATCCAACCTAAGACTTCATCTAACCATTTCTTTGCTGATTGAACGGATTCAGTATCAGTGGAATCAAAAAGAAAACAGACACCATCTGAAGCTTCAACATGTGGTTGCCAGAGAGCTTTAGCAAACTCAAGTTGTCCACCACAATCGAGAGCTAAATATTGTGTGGAAACTCCGGCACTATCAACATATTCAATTAATTCAATTGCAACACCCACTGTCGTAGTTACATTGGGATCCATGTCATCTCCATGTCTTAATCTTCTGACAAGGGTTGTTTTTCCAGCTTTTGGTAGACCAACAAAGACAATTTTATTATTTATTTCTTGTGGAAATACAATAGGACTCATGTTTTCTTAATTCCTGAATATGTGCAATTCGCTATTACAAATTGTGCTCATATTAAATTATAAATGTAAATGTAATTGCTAATTAATTTTTACTTTTTTAATAAAAATAATATCTGTAAGAGGAATATAAAATTTTCTTACTGATTAAAAATTTATTCAAATTTTCCTTTAACTTTTTCGATGGGAAATCTTAAATGATTTCTATTAATTTTTTGTATAACTGCTTTATACAAATCAATGTTAGTGACATTTATAAACGAAAGTAAGTAAATAAAGATATCAGCAACCTCATCCTCTATATCTACTCTTTTTGTTTCAATAAGCTCTGGGGAAAGTGAATCTTGAGTAGTTCGCCATTGAAATATTTCCATTAACTCAGCTGATTCAATAGCTATGCTCATTGCAATATTTTTAGGAGAATGAAATTGTTCCCAGTCACGTTCTGAAATGAATTGAGCAACCTTTTCTTGTAATTCCTTAATATCAGACATAATTATAGTTCTCAATTTCTTTTTTTACAATTTTCTGACCAATAAAAAAATTATAACATAATTTTATAGCAATATAATTAATGAAAATAAAGTTTATTCAGGTAGTAAAATGTCTGTAAATCACATAAAAACTATTGATACCTTAATGTTAAATAAAAAAGGCTTAGCGGCATCGTTTCTAGTTGGAAAAAAAGAATTCGCTTTAATAGAATCAGGAACTCATAATAATGCTGAACATACATATCAGGAATTATTAAAAATACCTTATTTCGATCCAAAAAACGTAAAATATATTATAACTACCCATATTCATCTCGATCACAGTGGTGGAGTATCATATTTATTAGAAAAGTTTCCAAATGCCAGCATCATTCACCATTATAAAACGACCCGTCATTTAGAAGACCCATCAAGATTATGGGATTCAAGTTATCAAACAAATAGTTATACAGCATCATTATATGGAAAACCGGACAAAATTCCATCTGGAAGAATTATTCCAGCTCGCGCTGGAGAATTAATAAAGGTTGATGATATAGAACTTGAACTAATTGATGCTCCTGGTCATCACAGCTACCATTATGCTATTCTTGATCGATCATCAAGGACTTTATTTGTTGGAGACAGCTGTGGCTGGTATTGGGAAGCAACTAAGTCAATATTTCCTACGACTCCTCCACCAAGATTCGATTACCAAATTTATAAGCAAACAATTCAAGCACACATGAAATTAGATCCAAAAAACCTTGCATTTACTCATTTTGATATTCTTTCTCAAAATACTCAGGAAATACTTTGGAACTCATTGGATACTGCCACAAATTGGTTAGAAATCTTGAAAGAATACAGATCAGCTGATAAAGCTATCACTGCTGACCAGGCTGTTGATAAATTAATTGAGGA
>DAHXPE010000474.1 GCA_027364495.1 Candidatus Heimdallarchaeota archaeon
CCATCACATACAAGTGAGAACAATTTGCTGAAAAGACTTTCATCAATAATCATGATGGCAAAAATAGATTAGAAAGCCATTATGTGTAAGGAAACAAAAGCAATAATAGTAAAATAATGAATCAAATGAATAAGTAAAGGATTCATTTTGTCGTAATTTTCTACCAAGAATATATTGAGTAATTATTTCATATTCCTTGTCTGTTTCTTTGTCTAAAAACATTTTTTTATAAAATATTGATCCTATCTGACCTTTAGTAAATCCTAAATTTGTTAAAATATATGACAGAAACATTTGACTACTTCTAGCCCAGCATTGCATTCCTGCTTGTTGAACATGAAAAATAGATTTAGAATAATCTATATGCTCATCTAATGGTTCAGCTTTTCCCACCATATTTTCAATTTTATCTGAAGAAGATCCCTCTTCTAATGTTTCTTTTGAATTATCTTCCATTATTGCAATACCTGTTTAGCTAGCATAGGATTTTATTCTATATTTTCATTTACCATAGGATTTTATAAATAGCTATTCTAGTATCACATTTTATGTAAATTTGTTTTTGGCTTGAATTTTTATAATTTATTATAATGAATAGTAAATTTAGTTACTTAGCATTTTTTTCATTATCCAAAAATATTCAGTCTTTGGCAGAGAATTATCCAATAATTACTATGCAGTCGATTTTCCATTAAGTAAAATAAGTCTTCAAATTCAACTAGCTTACCTCGGGTTAAATTTCTTAATTCTCTTCTTAATTCTAAATCAATTTTTGCTGACATTGATTGCAATTCTGTCAAATATTCTTCTCCCTGTCTATCAAAATCAACTAATGGGACAATTACGTAATCTTTGTACATGGGATTTGCTAAAAAATCATCAACCTCAACAGCAGATTTTTGTGAGTAACCAATTATTATATTAGTGTTGTTTGTAACCCCAAGTTTATATAATACTTCAATATCCCTTTTACCCTCAACAATAATAACTGCTTGCTTTATTCCGAGTAGCTTATCTCTCCAATCCATAAATTTATTGAATAATGTTTCTGATTTTTGCTTTGAGAGATGTTGTGACATTAATCAAAGCGGTTTTTTTTGAATAATAAAAACATTTAATTACATGTTAACTTTGTTAACATAAAATACACATTTTATTCTCTGCTGTAAATAATGAAAAACTACGAAAATAAACAAATAAAGAAAAAATTCAAAACTTCTCATTTAGTACATAACCCCTTTAAAGAGAAAGTATTTAAACTTAAATTCATTTAATAGATTTAGTATTGTTTTTGGAGGTTCTATGGTAATGATATATGTATCCCTTTTTATGATTGTTGATCAGAAACCACAACAGATCTCCTCAAATTTTGAATTATCATTTTAATTTATCTGTTCTGTTTTCTTTTCTTTGACTGAATGCTTTCATTTATGCAGAGTTTTACTTTTGCATAGCCTTAGACTTCTTACTCTTCAACTAAAATTTTGTTCATAAAGAATTGAGTAAAAAGTACCAAATGAGTTAATATTATTATTAATTGTAATTAAAAGTAAAATTGGAGCGTATCCACAATACCAATAGATTTTAATCAAAAATTTGATCAATTAAGTAAAAAGTACCGTGAAAAGATTGTTGATGATCAAGATCAGGAATTTACATTCGAGTCAATAACTCGTGAAATAATAACAAGTAAAATGGCTGATTCAGCTAATTTCATCTCCATAGGTGGAGGAAAAGAGGCTTTAGTTATTCTTGCTGAGAAAAATAATCAACCTATTTGTATAAAGGCATTTAGACCATATTCAAGTTCTAATGTAAAAAGAACCAAGCAACAGTATCATGTCACAACATTGGGTATGGCAAACATTATGGCTAAAACTGAATTTAATAATCTTCGTATACTAGATTATTACCAAGTTTGTGTTCCCAAAGTAAGGGAATATAGAAATGGGTTAAGCTTTAGTATGCAAATGATTCCCTTCACTTCTGATAGTGATTTTGAACCTGCCCCACTTTTGAGGGAAATTAATTTATCTAAATATACAGACCCAGGTAATTTCTTGGAGCAAACACTTGATGAAATTGAAAAAATGTTTAAGAAAGCACTAATGGTCCATGGTGATTTAAGTGAATTTAACATTTTGGTTTCTGAAGCCAATGGTGAATGGAAACCAGTCTTAATTGATGTATCTCAATCAAGGCTGTTTAATACTAAAACCTTTACTACTACAAGAGTAAGAATTAGATTGGATAATGCCTTAAAAATTGTCATCAGAGACATTGAAGCTATACTTAGCCATTTTGAGACAAAATATAAAATCAATTTTTCACATCAGGATATATATAATAAATTGTTTTCAGATCTTCCAGATTTTGCTAAAGAACGAAGATTACTCGATGAAGACAATTTATTTCAACAAAGACCTTCAAAAACAGCTTGGATGAATGAAAATGATATTATTAAATTTACAAACAAAAGAATGCATGGTAAAGATAAAAAAATGCAAAGAATTTTCAATTCTCTCAATTAACTGACAACTTATATAACTCTTAAGAATGAAATTATTGTCAGTGATTAATAATGGATTTAATGCAAAATTGGGACAATCTCCCCGAAAAAGAATTTTTCCCTGGACTATTTGCTAAAATAGTTCATACAGATAATATGAGTGTTATTCGTTGGAGAATTTTAAAGAATGCTAAACTACCAGAGCATTCTCATCCGAATGAACAAGTTACATTAGTATTGAATGGTGAACTTCTCCTAACAGTTGATAAAAAAGAGTATTTACTTAAAAGGGGCGATTTTTTACCAATTAAATCAAATTTAGTTCATTCTGGCCTAGCAAAATCAGAAGTTGACGTTATAGATATATTCAATCCAATAAGAAAAGATATGCAGTACTAAGAAAATCCTTTGTTTCATTAGACTTTATTTATTTAATTCCTTTTTCATTCAAACTAATACAAAGAAAAATCCAGCGATTAGTCCACCAAGAGAGGTTGCAAAGAAATTTACTATATCATTATTGAAAAATGAAAAACCAGAATATTTTTTTGTTTCCACACCGCAGTGCTTTTTTGTCTCGACTTTAGATCCACAAACCTGACATATATGTTGTGCTTGTAGTTTAACACCAAAAATTGAGTCAAACAACATCCCAATCACTGAGGCTGGGGGTATTATTACTAAAAACATAATTGGAAACCTTTCATGTACACTCGGATCAATCAATGATAATCCAAAAAGAAATATCGTAAATATCAAAGCTGAAAGTAATGAAGCAATGGTTCCTACTACGGAAATTGCCCCTGATTCTCCTTTTTGTAATTTTTTCCAAGGTTTCAAGACATATCTAGGAGTTGAGTTCGAAAAAATTCCTATTTCAGTTCCCATTGTATCTGCAAGAGAAGAACCAAGCGCAGCTATAACAATAATTGCAATTAAAAAATTATTTGGATATAGCAAACTCAAAAAAGCTACAAGAGAAGCAAAACCTGCTTTTGCTAATGCCTGAAAAGAGTCTCTTTGCGAAGAACTTTTTTCAAAAGAAACATCTTTTTGGCTTTTTTTGTTTAATTTAGTTACTAAGGAGCCAACAATAAAAAAAGTCAGTAATCCTGCTCCTAAAGTCCAGCTTCCAACTCCCATAATTAAAATTCCGATAAAAAAACCTGCCAAAGCTCCATCCAATGTTAAGAATTTTCCTACAATTCCAATTAGTGCGAAAAGGCCTGCTATTATAAATCCCCAAACGAATACGGAGATATTTAGGTTAGCGGATATACTAGTAATAAAATTCTTTCCAAAGAATCCAATACCTAATGAAATAATTGGTATAAATAGATTATCCATTCCCTTTGGTGATAATATTTCTATTAAAACTCCAAGAACAGCAAAAATTATAGCTGATACTACTATTACTTCAATTTTTATACTTTCAAATCCCATTACATTAAAAATATAAAGACCTCCTATTATTGAAAGAAAAGTTGCCCAAATAAAGGACCATATTCCTAGTAAAGATTTAGTACCCGAATAAATTTCGAAATTATGGGACTTTACATTTGAACCGATTAATGCTGCAAAGCCATCTCCATAACATAATGGAAAAAAACTTACTATTAATAGATATGGATTATCAAAACCAACCCAAACAACAATTGTTAGTGAGATTGCATATAAAATTGTGCCCCAACTATGACCTGCTTCAAAAGTATCCATTTGTAATTTTTTTATAGGTGAAAAAGGACTCATTATATAATTAACTGGTATAAATACAAAAGGAATTAGCGTTGCTAATACTTTACTACTAAATAGTGGGAGGATAAATAATATATTACCCAAAACTATATGTAACATTTTTCTTGCGTTTGATTTTGTAACATATTCTTTTCTCCTTATAAATTCTAAAATTCCTAACCAAAATAATACATAGACGAATGCAAGAATTATAGGAAAGACTTCATTAGTCATTATGGTCATTCTTTTATCAGAGCCTTAAATTAAAATTGATATATTTCTGTGAAAGAGTATTTCATAAATACTGTGGTCAAATTACATTATGTTATAGAATTTTGAAAAAGTTAATTTTTAAGAACTAACATTTTAATGAGAAGTTATTATTTATAATAATCTAATTTCATTTAGAAAAAAGCTGTTAAATAATGAGTGAAGCACATCAAATTATCTCCGTTATCAAAGAAACATTTGAACAGGCTGATCTTCCAATTTGCGTCGTTGTAATTGATAGCGAAGGATTAGAACTTTTTTCTACAAATAATTGTTCTGAAGTAGAGGATACTAACATTCTAGGGATAATGGCTTATGAACAAATGAATGAACAGATTAAAAGCCGGCTAGAAAAAGAAATAGATTTAATGGTTTTCCGAATTGAGCTAGATACATTTTTTATTGCACCAATCGTTGAAGATTTATTTCTCCTAGCTAAATGTGACTTAAATCGATTGGGACATGTTATTCCTTTATTAGAAGACCTTAGAAAACAGATCGCTTACAAAATTTCTCATTTAACGGAGTAAGTACGATAAGATTACTAACTGAAAACATAAGAAAAGTCGCTGAGCGCAACCATTAATATTAACTACAATTTCTATGTTTATCCTAAAAACAAGATTGTTACAGATTTTACTGAATCTTCAATTACTAAAACTGATATTACTTGGTATTACGATCCTTTGGATGGTAAAAAAGACTATAAGAGAGGAGACAGTTGGCATTTGTATTTTTAATCGTTGCTGCTGTTGGTAAAAAGGCCGCATTGCAGTCTCTATTTATAATCCCTTTACTGATGTACTTTATTCTGCACCTAGAACAGAAAATATATCCTTAACAATAAAATTATAACAGTTCCTGATTATATAAGCCTAAATAAAGCTCGTATGCATATTGATTTCTCAAAAGATATTCCTAATTCCATTCAAAATAAGCTCGCTACAGCTGATCTAACAGGTAATATTGGAGAATATTTAGATTTGATAATTCAATTATTCAACAATTGGCTTTGATTACTCAAGGAACATTAGATGGTGCTATAATTTGGAATCTTGGAAAGAATGGTAATTATTGGGACATTGGACTAGAAAATATTCATAGAGTTTGCTAGAATATATTGAAAATGTCGGAATTTAATAGCCTAAAATATTTCCCCTGTTAAGGATATTAGCAGGATCAAGCATTAATTTTATTTTTTTCAATTCATTTATACCCTCATCCCCAATCATATACCATATATACGGATGGCCATCATAATGTTTTTTCCCTACTCCATGTTCAGCTGAAATTGTACCGCCCATTTTCACAACTTCTTTAGCCATATTCAGGTATTGTTCTTCCGCTTTATGTAATTCATCTTGGTCACGGGGCAAAAAATTCATGTGGAGGTGATCATTTCCAATATGACCATAAATCACATAACTGATTTCATCTTTGGTAAATTTCCTTCTTTTTTCCTGATATTCTTCATAGATCTTTCCATTTGTCTTTAACATGTCTAAAAACTTACGAAATTCAGTGGATGGTACTGCAAAATCTGTGCCAACTTTCGAAACTTTATTCTTTTTTATAACATTGTGTACACTTTCTGGCAAGGAATGTCTAAACTCTTTATGTCTCTCGATTCCTCTAGCATCAGTTTCAGCCCAAGAATCTAAGTATCCAACTTCTTCCAGTTGCTCAAGCCAATATTCTAAAAATTTATCAACATTTTTTTTATCTGAAACATCCTGTTCCAAATACACTGCTGCTGCGGTTTTTTCAGGAATTTGAGGATGGTTCTTTTTTACTAATTCTAAAGCTTTTTTGTCAAAAAATTCAACACTCATAGGAATCGGTTCAGATTGTTGATTTTTTTGTTCTTGAGCTATTTTTACAAAATTAATGGCTTGATCAAAGGTTTGAAAATATGAAATCAAAGAAAAGATATTAGATGGAAAATGTAGTAACCGCAAAACAATCTCAGTTACTACTCCAAAAATGCCTTCAGTCCCAATAAATAATTCTAAAAGAGGCATTTGATCGTAAATTGGAAATCCAACAGCATTTTTGGATACTTTGGGATTTGGAAATGACTTATCTACGTGAATTTTGACCTGTTCTTTGTTTTGAGGATTTTTAATAGACCAAGAAAAAGTATCATCAGTCTTTTGATCTCTTGTTAATCTAACGACTAATCCTGTACTTAATACTACGATTAATTCTTCAACGTAGGCTCTTGTAGAACCATACTTAAATGTTCTAGCTCCTGAAGCATTTGTTGCAATATTTCCTCCAATAAAACTTGACCACTCTGTAGTATCTGGAGGATAAAAATATCCAAGTGATTTAACTAAATTTTGTATAGTACGAAGTCGCATACTCACGGGAACACGAATTTCTGGCGGAGAATCCTTTTTTTCAATTATATTAACAGAAAATTCTAAATTTGATTCAGCTTCAATCCAGGTCATTTGTTTTTCATTTTGAGCTGGTTTCACATTTCTTAATTTTTCAGTTGATAGAATCCAGCCCTTTTTAGCAACCCTCGCTCCTGTTAATCCTGTACCAGCTCCAGAAACCGTCACTTGGACATTTTGTCTAGATGCTTCGATTAATAGTGCTGCTACTTCTTCTGTTGTGGTAGGAAAAAAAATCTTATCAACATTTGAAGCATCTCCTTCAATTATTTTAGATTCATCAGATAAATAATTTTTAATTAGTTCCTTAGAATTCGTGCTATTAATTGTCTGAAAATCAGGATAAGATATGGTCTCTGAAAAAATGACATTGGATTTATATTCCATAGCTGATCAACGAATTATTTCTAAATAACTTTTAACTTCTTTCCAACACTCTCAAATGCAGTTAAAGCACGATCCAAATGCTCTTTAGTTAAAGCTGCATTCATCATAACTCTAATTCGAGCTGTACCCTTTGGTACCATAGGAAATACTATTGGCAAAGCAAAGATTCCAGCATCAAATAATGCGTTTGAAAAATCACGTGCTGTTGAGTTTTCTCCTAAAACAACTGGAATTATAGCAGTAGCGGAATTTTGAGTAATGGGGTGATTATAGCCCATGCCCACTAATCGTTTTTTGAAATAAGTAATATTATCCCATAATTTTTTTACAACGGGCTCTTTTTCAATAATATCGATTGCTGCTAAAGATGCACCTAAAACAGCCGGTGGATGTGATCCTGAAAGTAAATATGTTCTTGTTTTATTGCGTGCCCAAGTAACCAAATCTTGAGAGCCTGTTATTGCACCTCCAATTGTTCCCATTGCTTTCGAAAAAGTATTCATTTCGACTTGAACTTTACCTTGCAAACCAAAATGATCAACAATTCCTTTACCTTTGTAATTTCGTCCAAGGACTCCATCACCATGGGCATCGTCAACATAAATCATTGTTCCATAAGGTTCAACGATTTTTTGAATCTGATCGAGTTTTGCATAATCTCCATCCATTGAAAAGACTCCATCAGTTATTAATAGAATTCTTCTTGGATTTAAGGAATCTATTTCTCTCATTTTATTTTCTAGAGAACCCATATCACTATGTTTGTAAACACCTCGTGTTGCCTTACTTAATCGCACTCCATCAATTATACTACCATGATTTAATTCATCAGATAAAATATAATCATTTTCATCTGGAGCCAATTGAGGGATTACTCCTGAATTAGCAGCAAATCCACTTTGCGTTAACATTACAGCTTCTTGTTCTTTAAATTTAGCTAATTTTTGTTCTAATTCTTCATGTAAATCCATATTACCTGCTATTGCTCTTACTGAACCAGAACCAGCCCCATGTGTTTTGACTGCTTCAATAGCTGCCTCTTTGAGTTTTGGATTGTTCGCTAATCCCAAGTAATTATTGGAACAAAGCATTAACATTTTTTTCCCATCGACGCTGCAAATAACATCAGAAGGTCCTTCTAATCGTCGATGAACCCAATCAATCTTATTTGTTTTCATTTCTTGATATTCAGATTGTAAAAAAGAAACTGGATTTCTTGTCAAATATTTCACCTTCAAAGATTACTATTAATTACAAATTTTTGTGTATTAAAATTTTTTTTATATAAAAA
>DAHXPE010000478.1 GCA_027364495.1 Candidatus Heimdallarchaeota archaeon
AGTTTAAAGAGGTCCAGTGGTTCAATTCTAACTGAATCAGAAGGTAATTATGGAATATTCTACAAATTACTTCCCCCTTATATAACTAAACCTATCGAGGAAGAAATATATTTTATAGTTGCTTGTCTTTTTCCGTTAAATGAGTATTCATTGAAGGGAAATTTTGGCAAAACTATGTTTTTAACAAAAATGAGAATTTCAACTGAAACGATTAATTTACGATTTAATCGCCTTCTTAACTGTAAGGTTGATTCCTCTTCAATGAGTTCCATTCGAGAATTATCATTCTTACTTAGGCAATGTGTTAAATTAGCCAATTCACAAGAAATCGGAGTTGATTGGCTACAACTTCTTTATGATTTAAAACGTTGGAATTCCACTTCAAAATTTGTCCAAAGACAATGGGCAAGGTCTTATTTTTATCAAAAACAAGAAACCGAAGAAAAAAGTGAATAAAATGTTGATAGAAGTACATATGTTGCAAAATCATGCACCAAGTAATTTAAACCGCGATGATACCAACAGTCCTAAAAGTTGTGTGTTTGGTTCAGTTAGGAGATCAAGAATATCTAGTCAATGCATTAAAAGAAGCATAAGACAATCTGTGTATTTTAAAGATCTCTTTAATGAAGAATATGCAAGCTATCGAACAAGAAAATTACCCCAATTAATAGCAAGTGGTCTAATCGATAAGGGAATTTCTGAGGATAAAGCAAAGGATATTGCAAAGGTATTTGAAGATTTAGGAAAAAACAAAGAAAAAAAAGATAAAAAAGAGGGAGAAAAAGAAAAAAAAACCAAAAAGGGAATTAGAAACTAGTCAAATAATGTTTTTTTCCAGCCTTGAGGTTTAGTTATATAAGGGGGAAGTAATTTGTAGAATATTCCATAATTACCTTCTGATTCAGTTAGAATTGAACCACTGGACCTCTTTAAACTAGCTAAATCACCAGAACTTGCATTATTCAACTTGTTAATAAATTCTGGTTCTATTTCAGTTTTATCTTCCATTCCGTTCATCTCATATTAATGATTAATGTTTTGTATGAGCGAGTAAATTTTCCGTTTCATACTACTTTCTGCTCGTATTAGATCCTCAATTTCTACAGCAGTAGAATTAATTGGAGAAACATTGGTCTGAAAAATATCTTCAATGATTTGACAGCATTGTTTTGTCCAATCTTTTTTAATTTCACCTAATTTATTTATATCATCTACAGCTGCATTTGAAATATTCCATAAAAGTGATTCAATAAAAAGAGGTTCAAGTGTGTTCCAGTATGTATTTACTATGTCATTTCTTAAATTATGGTTTTTTCTGAGGGCTTTTATCATATAGAGAGAATCTCTAAGGATTTTAGCTACATCCATAGCGATGTCCATGGACTCTTGTGCAATTTTTCCTTTGTTAGGTATTATTATTACTTCTAAAGGTAACTTTAATTCTTCCCACTGCCATTCTATTTGCTTTGCCTGTCGTGTCCTAATTCCATATATTTTGATAATTAAACCTTCATTCGGACCTACAATCCTTTCATGTTGGATTTTGTCATATTGAGACACATTTACTGGTCTTTCATAAGCAATACTTCCTGGAGTATTATCTTTAGTTAAAAAAGCTAATGGTCCGGTATTTTGCCAAATTTTAATTCCAGCTTTAGGGATTAAGGTAACATCATTTTTCATTTCATATGCAACAAATGGGTCTCTCCAAATTCCTGAAAACTTAAGACCGGCTTTATAATACATATTTTTTACTACGATCTCGCTTCTTTCACCTGTATAAGTACAAACTGATCCTTTTTCTGGAATTAATTTAAGAAATCGGCTTTTAAAGCATAATCCTTCTAATAATGACACTGTTTGAACTTCGTTATCTGAATAATCTATTTGATCATCCTTCCATTGGACTTTCCCTGTTCCAGAATTTTCTTCAATTGGAGTAAAACAAAGATTAAATAATATGGTCTCAAATAGATTCTTTCCTTTTATTATAACATACCAGGGTGGTGTGCCATTTATACTAGGTGAATAGCCACGTCCTCCAGATAGACTAAATATTGGAATAGTTAAGAGTGCTCGTGCACATATTTTGGGATGTATACTATGCGAATCTTCTAATGTGTGGTTAAAATGGACAGGATTATTTCCAGTAGGTAATTCATGAAATAAGGTACTAATTGTTTTAAGATCTTTGTTTGAAAAACTGAGATTTGTTTGATAAAATGGAAATGTATCATGAAACAAATCAAATCGATTGTACCACGTTTGTTTATAGGTTTCTATTTTCCCATGGTCAAATTTTTTATCTTCATATAAGCTTTCAAAATCATCTTGAGAAGTTATTTGAAAAACATCCATAATTAACAAAATCAAAAATCGATAAATACTATACTCAAATAACGGTGAATTATCTTTTATTTCCACATAATTGTCTATTTTTAATAAAATATCACTTAGACTTACCTCTTCTAGTTTTGATTCGACATTCAGAACTGGTATCCATCGTTCATCAAATAAGTTATATGAAAACTGTCCGGTCATAGGTAACCTCTCGATTCTGAGCTCTTTTCAAGCCCAATGATAGGATTATAATGTAAGTACTCAATTTTTTCTTTATTATTATTTCTATAATAGAAATAATCTTTATTTTCGCTATTATTTGAAGGTACGGATTGAAATCGTAAGATTTTTTTATGTTTTAACCAAAAAATATTTATTTTTGGAAATTCTATGTCCTTCAACCAATTTTTCGAAATTGGTATAGTTTTTTGAAACAGTTTTTTAATTTCGTCTTTTTCTAACTTTTTTATTAAATTATTTTCTATTCCTTCAAACTCTTTGTCAAATAAAATAATAATTTGCTCTGTTAAAGTGCCAACTCGTGTTTTAGCGTAAATATAATCATTGGCATTTTCTTCATCTTCTTTAAAAATAACTTCTCTGTGAGTGCCATATGTGAAATTTTTACCTATTGGTGATGGTGTTAAGTATTTATTTGCTAAATTCGCATCTTTTGCCAAATCCTTTTTCCATTCTTTTTCGGAAATTTCCAGATCATATTTGCTGATGTAATCGGGTAAGATCAATTCTTCAATTGTAGTTTCATATACTCTTTCAATTAATTGTCTGATATCTGATGGAATTTTAAGTTCGTTTATTTGAAAAATTACTGCGAGAGTTTTTAGTAAGATATATTTTGAATAAATAATTTCAGATAAATCAAAATCCGACTTCGCTCGACCAAGAGAGAATAAAAGCATTGTTGGTGCACCAGATTTACGAGATCCTCTTTCGTGTCGTTGAATCCTTCCTGATCTTTGAATTATTAAGTCGATAGGTGCGATTTCGGAAAACATTAAATCAAAATCAATATCAAGACTCTGTTCGACGATTTGCGTTGCTATTAAAATCGCAGATGACGGCCGTTTATAGGAATTTTTTCCAAATTTTACTAACACTTCTTTTTCAATTTCTGTTCGTCTGTCAATAGGAAATCTAGCATGAAAAAGGATAATATCGGTTTTAAGCTCATTTTCATCTGCTTTTGCTTTTAAAATTTTATAAAATTCTTGTGAACGCTTTACAGTATTAAACATTACACAAATACAGGCATAATACGATCTTTTCAATACGTCATCTGCTAATGAGTTAATATTTTTTGATAAATCAATACTCAAATTCAACTTTTTTTCTTTTGGAGAGGGAAATTCATCATGTACAATATTTAATTCTCCGTTTTTACTTACAGAGGTGATCAAGGGATAGAATTTTTGATTATCTAATTTGGGAATTAATTTAGCATTATTTTTAAAGTAACTTTTGATCAAATCAACCTTTTTGGAATATGGCAAAGTTGCAGATAATAATATAACGGGAATATCTAAAATGAAAGCCCATTCCAAAAATCTTTTTAAAATTTGGTTCATATAAATATCATAAGCATGAACCTCATCAATAATCAAAACTTTGTTTGAAAGTCCTAACAATCGTAAAAAAGTGAATTTTGTATGTAAAACACTCATTAAGACTTGGTCAATTGTTCCTACTGCATAATTAGAAAGAAGACCTCTCTTTGAAGGTTTAAACCATTCAGACACAAGGAGAGTATCTTCAGTATCTTTGCCAAAAACGTCAGCAATCTTATCAGCACTTAGACCAATATCGTCAATTATCCATGCCATACTATGAATAAGCTTAACTGAAAGTGCCATTCTTGAATTCTGACTTGAAATAAATTCTTTTATTCTGGTATACATTTGATTACTTGTAGCCATAGTTGGTAATGCAATAAACATTCCACTTAAATTATATTTTTTAATTAATTGGGTTGTAATGAGAAGAGCAGATTCAGTTTTACCCTCTCCCATCGATCCTTCGATGATAAAAAATTTATACCCTTGTTCAGAGAAAATTTTGTCCTGAAGTAAATTTTGAGTTAATTTTTGAACTGGAAAAAGACTGGGAAAATTCCATAAATCATTAAAAGTAGTTATATTGTCCCAGGTAAGAATATCATTAAAGCCTAAATTAGAGACATTTTTTTGTGCTAAATTTCTTGAACTATTATAATACGTTTGAATATCCGTAAATGATTGGAATTCATTTTTTGTTAGAGCTGAAAAATTATACAACTCAACATTTGAAGCAATCCAATCTGAAAGTACGATTAACCCTAACGTCAATACACCAATAGGATTTGCATCTTCAAAATTATCAGTCTTTTTCCAAAACGGAGCTTTAAATAAATGATTAAGAATTTGTAACATTTGTTTCCGAACAGGATTCCAACTTTTGCTTAAAATTTCTTCCTCTTCATATGAGTTATTTGATGAAAAATATCCGTGATGGCCATGAAGAATCAATTGCATTAAATACGAACTTTTACGAGACCATTGAGCATCTTCTAATAATTGTTTAATCCATTTACCACTTAATTCATTATGAACAAAAGTTAATGCGGTTGTTCTAAATGGAAGCCCTAAACGTTTTAATGGATCGATTAAAATTCCGGGTCCCTTTGCCTGAAAATCGGGTGAACATTTGCCAATATCATGAATGCTAGCCAAAACGCTCATCCATGAATAAAATTGAATATCTGAAAAATCTTTGGGAGGTTCCATTAACCTCTGGAGAATATTTACACTAGGTTGAAATGATTTGGATAATAACAACTCATACATTATTAATCCAACATCTATCATATGACATATAAGAGGATGAAACGGATTAGTTTTACCCCAAATATTATTTAATTCTTTTATTTTTATTTCCCTTTCAGATATTCCCAATTGCTCACCTTCTTAAAATTATTAAATTTTCGTAACTGATCTGTTTATAATAGGAGCAAAATCTCAAAATCAAGAAAACAATTAAAAAATTGACTTTAACCATCCTAACATAATAGTAAAATCTTGCTAAATTTTTTTATATAAATCTTTGCATTATCTCAGAAGGCTTTGTTCGCTTAATGCTTGAGTTTTGGACTCAGGCAATATTGGCTTTAATCTTACATTAAACTCCCCTCCAGTAATTTTTCATCTTGAAGGGTTTTGGATGAATATGAATTCATATTTACAGGAGGAAAAGCTAAT
>DAHXPE010000183.1 GCA_027364495.1 Candidatus Heimdallarchaeota archaeon
AACATTAAGTATGCATTGGCAATTACATAAAGGAGGAGCTGAACATTTTAATCTTGCTAAGGCTGCTAACCAAAAAATACCCGTTGCTATTGCAATTGGAGCAGATCCTATTACTATTTATGCTGCTTCAGCCCCACTTCCACCAGATTTTGATGAATATATTTTTTCTTGTTTCATTAGAAATGAACAATTAGAAATTGTTGAGACCATTCAAGGTGGTTTGGAAGTACCAGCTCACAGTGAGATTGTATTAGAAGGATATGTTGATCCCAATGAACCTCTTCAAATAGAAGGTCCTTTTGGGGACCATACTGGCTTTTATTCACTTCAAGATAAGTATCCAGTCTTTCATTTAGAAAGAATTACCATGAAGAAACACCCTGTTTATATTACTACAGTTGTTGGTGTTCCGCCACAAGAAGATTACTTTTTGGGGTACGCAACAGAAAGAATTTTTCTTCCTTTGATGCGTTTGACTCTTCCTGAAATTATTGATTATCATATGCCTCCCGAAGGTGTTTTCCATAATTTAGTTTTTGTTTCTATTAAAAAGAAATTCCCTGGTCATGCTCGTAAGGTTGTTAATGGTCTTTTTGGTTTAGGTCTGATGATGCTAGCCAAAATAATTGTAATAGTTGACGAGGATGTTAATGTCCAAAATGCCAAAGAAGTTTGGTGGATTACCTTGAATAATATTGATCCTCAGCGTGATATTTTCTTCACTGAAGGCCCTATGGATGCATTAGATCATTCAAGTAGGAACTTTGCTTATGGATCAAAAATGGGTATCGATGCTACGACCAAATGGGCTGATGAAGGATTCACACGTAGTTGGCCTAATAAAATAGTAATGAGTCAGGAAACCATTGAATTAGTCAGTAAAAAGTGGCAATCTTATGGAATTATAATTGAACCAAAAGATTTTGAGTTAGCTAATATTTTAGAAAGAAATGGACTATATAAATCAAAAAATAATTAGGTTACGTAACAATGTTCGAAAAAATTAAAGTTTGGGCAAGTTTTATACAACTAAGTCACACCGTATTTAGTGTCCCGTTTGCTTTGATAATTTTCTTTTTAAGTGAAGTCACATTGACTTTTGATAATATTATCAAATTATCCGTTACTTTACTTCTATTAACATGTCTCAGAGCATCAGGAATGACTTTTAATCGGATTACCGATGTTGAAATCGATCGAAACAATCCAAGAACAAAACATAGAGAGCTTATATCTGGAAAATTAAGTGTACAGCAAGCATGGATATTTTTAACAATCGTTACGTTTCTATATTTAGTATTAGCATTTTCAATAGAATTACCAACTTGGTTCATCGCATTGTGGTTATTTATTATCTGGGGATATTCTCTTTCTAAACAATTCACATGGCTTTGTCACTATTGGATTGGTCTATCTCTTGCTGGTGCCCCAATTGGAATGTGGCTGGTTTTTAATAAACCTACATCATTAAATATAATATTTTTTGCTTTAGGAGTATTTTTTTGGGTATCTGGATTTGATATTATCTATTCCTTACAAGATATGGAGTATGATCGAACACATGCAATAAAATCAATTCCAGTTCGATTTGGCGTCAAAAACGCTTTATTAATATCCAGAATAAGCCATGCTCTAACAATAATTTCATTAGTTGCATATGGTATCCTTGAACATACCTTTTTCTGGTATTTTGTTGGAGTAGCTATTTTTCTAATAGGTTTATTATATGAACAGTCATTAGTTTCTGAAAATAATATCTCTAGAGTGAATAAAGCATTTTTTACAGTAAATGGATTCATTAGCTTAGGATTCATGCTAATTGTTGGTTTAAATACAATTTTTATTATTTAAAAATTATTATTACTTATATTTCTCATTGCAATTCTAATTGGAGATTTATAATGAAATTATTTATCACAGGTTCTACTGGTGTTTTAGGAAGTAGAACAGTGAAATTACTGCTTAAACAACAACATGAAATTTATGCATTGATTCGTTCGAAGGATAAAGCCAAAATCCTTAAAGAAAAGGGGATACATCCAATTATTGGAAATTTATATGATAAAGAATTCATGCTAAAAAGTACTAAAGGAATGGATGGGTTTCTTAATTTAGCATCGAGTGCTCCGAAAAAATTTAATACTAAAGCTAAAGATTGGTCGGATTATAACAAACTTCATGTTGATGCTATTAAAATACTTGTCTATGTTATTGCAACTAATAAAATTCCTTTCTTTATTCAACATTCCTCACTTCTTAGCTATGGGGATCATGCAGATAAGTGGGTCAATGAAATGGTTAAATTTACTCGGCCCATTAAAAACACAAATAATTTGACACAGGATTATCTAGATATTTTAGAATCAACTATTAGATGCGAATATATCCTCAATCATATTTATGACAATAACTTCCCAAGAATTATTCTTCGGTTTGGAATGATTTACAGCTCTGATTCTGTTCTTACGCAAGAATTCATTGAGCAATTGGAAAAAAATGTTTTTCCTACCATCAACAAGGGAGAGAGTTATTTAAATTTAATTCATGCTAATGATGCTGCGTCTGCTGTTGTCAAGTGTGTTATGAACTATAAAAATCTTATTGGCCAAACCTTCAACATCTCAGATGATAAACCTGTGACGAGTAAAGAATTAACCCATTATCTTGCAAAAAAATTGTTAGCTAAAGAACCAAAAGATGTCACTCCAATATTAGGAAATAGGCTAGTAGGTAAATTTGAAGCAAATATTCTACTCTCATCTTTTAGAAACAACAATGATAAATTTAAACAAATAACTGATTGGAATCCTAAATATAAATCGTACAAAGAAGGGTTTGATGAGGTTTTAGATGATTTAAAAGCCAATAATTAAATGATGGAACAAATAATCATAATAGCTAGATATTAAAATAATCTTATTTTTACTTTTTTCAGAAAAAATTTTTAAAAATTAAAATTTATGAGTTGAAATTAATATATAGCGCTTATTTACCCTTTAATTATTTAATAGTGTAATAATTAATAAAATATTGTAATTAGTGAACAACATGAGTATTAATGACGAAAATGATACTAATTCTATTAAAAACTTAGAAAATAATGATATAAATGTAATAGTTGGAACTATTTTACTCTTTTTTTCATTTATAATGGTATTGTTTAGTATTTTTGGAACTAATCTAATACCTATGGATTTAAACTTTATCTTATTGGATATTGTTGTACTCATAAATTTGCTTGGCTATGCCTTGGTTCTTTTGCCGATAATCCCTGATCGGTTAAAATATATTTTTGAGATGGATCACCCTTTTTCAGGATGGATAATTCTTCCATTATCTTTTATTCTTTCAGTTATATTTATTACCCTTATAACTGATCTTAAAGAAACATCTAATCTGTCTAATCCTGTTATTATATTAAAATATCTATTATATATCATTGTGCCAATTACTATTGTTTCATTAACGAAAATAGATGCCTTAAGATTTTTTTTTAAAAATAAAATTATTGATCTGATTCTGTATTTATTTATATTATTTTGGGTATGGTGGGGAATAGAATTTACCAATGATATAAATCTATTTCCAGATTTAGTTAAAGGATTCGGTTATTTATTAAATTTGTTGGCCATAGCAACTTTAACTTGGAGTTTTTTTGTTTTAAATGATTATGAAATACAACGCTCGTTTACAAAATTATTCACGATTTCAAATTTTAAAATTATCTTAAGTTTTTTAGCAATTTTATTAATAATTATTGTTCCAATCGGATTATATGTTTCGTTTTTGAAAATTAATTTTGTTAATTTAACAAGCAAAGGATTCTTTGGATACCTAGGATATATATTCCTGGCTGTAGTCGGAGTTTTTTTAGTACAAGGAATAGGTGAAGAATTACTGTTTCGAGGATTTTTTTATTTTACATTGATGAATAAAATAAAACAATTTTCTGAGAAAGCAAGAGGATATATTATGGTTATTTTATTCTTCTTTGTCGCTAGTTTAATAGCTTTGACCCCTTATATTGGATTGGCTAATCCTATTAAAAGCGGTATAGTTGAAAGTGGTGTAATACCATTAAAAACAATTTATCCTGTTATTGCAATAATTTATTTTGCTATTGGTATAATTCTTATGATTAAAACGAAAAACATATCATACGCTATGGTACTTTGGTCATCAATGTTATTTGGATGGGCGCATTTTGAAGATTGGAGATATTTGATCTTTGCTACCGTTGCAGGACTCGGATACTGTGAAACATACAAAAGAACAGATAATCTTTTTGCTGCATCGGTTCTACACATGCTGGTTGATGTTATTTGGGGAGCTATACTTACCACATAAGTCTCATGAAAAATTTAGAGATAAATTCATATACTATCATCTAAATGGATATATTCTTTTTTTATTATAAAGACTATTTTTTGCCTCTCCAAATTCTTATACGACTCCCAATGCTTATAATTAATATTATTAATAAATGTGTTAATATGCATTAACAATGCTTTGTACTAAGTCCTGAAGTGCATCGTGGACTTTAATACCTGTTTTAGCCGACACACTAAAATATTTTTTAACGTGATTTTGGACCAAAAAGCCATTTATTTCAGCATTACTGATAGAAATGTAATCCTCCATATCGTCTTTATTTCCAAGAACTAATAAAGGTTTTTCACCAACAATATTGTAAAATTCTTTGATCCAACCGTTTAGTTTTGAAAGAGTATCTTTACGAGTCAGGTCAAATACTGCAATAGCAGCCTCTGCACCACGATAAAAAATATCGCGTACAACCCTGAATTGTTCTTGTCCTGCAATATCCCAAAAAACCACTTCATATGTTTTATTACTTCCATCATTTTTCTGAATTGGAAACCTGACTGCAATAGGATCCATTCCTATGGTCATTAAATAACTTGTATCAAATTTATTTTCTGAAAGTCGTCTAATCAGGCTTGTCTTACCAACACCTGCTTCACCGATTACAACTAATTTCATTATTTTGAAATTCCTTATTCGAGTTTTAAGATTAATTCTGCCTGTAAATTCAATAATTCTTGAAGGGTTGATGTGAAAGTTTTATAAATATCTTTATTTTTAGCTGAATTTGGTAGTGAACGCCGAGCGTTAACTGCTGATAAAAATACTTCGTTTAAACCTCGTATAATCATATCTGGCGAATACCAGGGTCTTTTTGAAGCCCACCAAAGTTGACAGGAATGTTGTCCTCGGTCAAGTAAGGTTCTTGCAACATCATAATAATGCCTTTGCTCTTCATTTGCTTCACTTTGCCATTGTTGTGCAGTGGTTACGAGTGAAATTGTCTTCATAATAATTTTGTGTTGTAGAATATGAACATCATTATCAGGGTGAAACCAAAGAGGTAATGGAGCATTATAATTTAAATCTCCTATATCTGTCGACCAGCTTGATGCTTTGGGTTCGATAACTTCTTGTTTCGGAAATTTGCTCATTAATTCACTGATAGTTACCATTTTAATATCATTTCGTTTTTGTAATTCAGCAAACAATGGATTTAGAAATGTTTCAAAACTATTTTTGACATGATGACCGTGTGTTTCTCCATCCTGTGCAATTATAACATAATAATCTTCAGAAGTATTTCTATATTTAAGTTGATCAATAAATTCTAGAAAACCTGTTTTCCCAAAAGAAATATTATTAGAAATCCGATCGTCACGAAAAACCACAGCTAATCCCTCTTTTGTCTGGTGAAAGGTTGTTGTTGGAAAAATAGAATGCGGGTTTCCTATTCCGCTCATAGCTACCCATTCATAGCCTGTCTCCTTAATTAAAGGAAAGATTTCTTTTGAAACAGCCATTTCTGGAGGAAAAAAGCCTTTAGGTTGATAAGATTTTCCAAAATACTGTCTATTAGTCTCTTCATTAAGTTTTATTTGACGCCTGATTTCAGCAGGAGGTGTTAAAGGTAAAAGTGCATGATATTTTGATGATCCAGTAAATTCTATTTGACCGTTATACGCTAGAAGGCTTAAATCAGTAATTATATCATTAAATCCATAATCATCGAGCTGTTCTGTAAGTGTTGCATTAATATTAAGAGTTATTTTAGCATTGGGGAATTTTTTTAGCGATTGGACTAAAGGGCGATAACATTCATTCGCTACTTGTTTTATAACGGGGGCAATTTGAATAGGAGGTTGATAGATATGCAAAAGGAGAGAAAAATAAACTACCATTTTCTTTTTTCACGTTCATTTAGACAGAATTTTCTCATGTTTTTTATGTTACGAAAACACTTTATGTGAAAAAAATAAACTATATTGACTTAAAAAAATAAATTAATTAGGAAAAGGAAAAAATATTGAGACAAATTGGTCCAAAAGTTACAATTGTATATGAGAATATTTAGGTGTATCAACTAAAAAAATACGAAGATGGGGAGAAGGGGAAAAATACAAGAAAAAATGAGAACAGAAAGCAATCATAGGAGATATTAAGTAGGAGAAATAGAAGGAATAAAAAGAAAAATGATGGGATTAGAAAGGAAGGAAAATGAAATATTAGAAAGAGAAAAGATTGCACTAATATATGTAAGAGTATCAACAGGGGATCAAAAGGAATATTTAGTTGACAACTAGCACTCTTAGAAAAAGAAGCTGAAAGAGATGGGTATCGGATAAAAGGAATATATAAAGATATAAGGATAGAATCTTTAATAGGAGTGATTAAAATGAAGGATATTATATCTTTATAACTTTCATATAAAAATACATTTAATAATCCAAGTACAAAGATTTTAAGTATTCCATCTGAGTATAAATTATTTATAATTGGAAGAATTTCAAGCTTTATTTGAGAATAATAGAATATCTTAAATTTAAATTGAAATTAGAAAAAGGATGTAAAAACAAGATGAGATGCCAGAGAATAGGTATGTATGTTATCATCTTATGCATCATAGTATCATTAGGGATTAGGAATGAGTCACAAATAGTAAAAGATACAGGTATTCATAATCAAGTTGAACAAAAACAGATCAAACAGAATAATAATTTACAAAATACTATTTTAACAAAAACAAATACTAAACAAGAAAAAAAACAGACTGATTTACTGCCAGCCAGATCACAAACAGTTACTTCTGTTAAAGCAAGCACAAATATCACCGGATTTATATCGACATGGCAAACAAATATTACCAGTTCAACAAGTAGCAAAAGCAACCAAATTACTTTACCTCTGGTATCTAATGGAATATATGATTTTAACGTTTCATGGGGAGACGGAAATTCAAATCTAATTATAAAATATAATCAATCAGGTGTAATTCATACTTATAATTCTCCAGGAATATATACCGTAAATATTACTGGAACAATTGTTGGTTGGAGATTTAATGGATCAGGGAATGCAGTAAAACTACTTCAAATATCAAATTGGGGACCATTAAGGGTGGGAAATGACGGTTATTATTTCTCTGGAGCAACAAATTTGGTTTTAACAACAACTGATGCATTGGATCTAAATGGTACCACTGATCTAGCACGGATGTTTGAAAATTGCCATTCATTAGGAAACTCAGGTAACTTGAATTCTTGGAATGTATCCAATGTAACTGATATAGCCTCTATGTTTTTTAATGCGACTTTCTTTAATGTACCTTTAGATTCATGGAATGTTTCAGATGTAACTGATATGAACAATATATTTTCTAATGCATATAATTTTTACCAACCTCTCAATTCCTGGAATGTTTCACTGGTAACTGACATGAGTGGTATGTTTGATACAGCATTCTTGTTTAACCAATCACTTGATAATTGGAATGTTTCTCGAGTAACTGATATGAGTGATATGTTTTTCAATGCAATAAATTTTAACCAACCACTTGACTCATGGAACGTTTCACAGGTAACAAACATGAGTGGTATGTTCTCGGGAGCAATAAATTTTAATGAACCCATTAACACATGGGATGTTTCGCAGGTGACAAATATGAGTAGTATGTTTTACTCCGCAAATAATTTCGAATTTCCACTTGATTCTTGGAATGTTTCACGAGTAACTGATATGAGTGATATGTTTAATCGTGTTTATAGATTTAATGAGCCACTTAATTCATGGGACGTTTCACAAGTGACAAATATGAGTAGTATGTTTTCAGGAACTGCTAGTCTTAACCAACCACTTGACTCATGGAACGTTTCACGAGTAATTGATATGAGTAGAATGTTCTACGGTGCTCGTCTTTTTGATTATCCACTTGATTCTTGGAATGTTTCACGAGTAATTGATATGAATAGAATGTTTGGTGAAGCATCCAGTTTTAACCAGCCACTTGATTTTTGGATCGTTTCGCAAGTAACTGACATGAGTTATATGTTTATCGGAGCAACAAGTTTTAATCAGTCACTTAGCTCTTGGAATGTTTCTAATGTAACAGATATGAAGGGTATGTTTGGTTATGCAACCAATTTTAACCAACCACTTGACTCATGGGATGTTTCACAGGTAACAGATACAAGTTTTATGTTTTATAATGCAACTAGTTTTAACCAGCCACTCGACCTCTGGAATATTTCAAGAGTAAATAATATGAGTAATATATTTGCTGGGATTTCATTATCTATTTCAAATTATGATAAATTATTACTTGGGTGGTCATCTTTACCTAATTTACGACACAAAGTAGTTTTTGATGCAGGTAATTCACGATATAGTTTATCTGCACAGAATGCTCGTGAAAAACTCATAAAAAAATTTGATTGGACTATAATGGACGGTGGATTATCTGAAATTTCATTTTTAACCTCAATTGGATTAACTGGTTTAATTTTCCTTGTTTTTTTTGGCATCATTGGTTTTTCAGGTTATGTTTCGATTGCCTATTTAGAATACAAAAAAACCAAATCTAAAGAGTATAAAAAAAATTTGAAATTTTGGTTTTATTTTAGAAATTTTCTCTTATTTAAGAAACATAATAAAATTGCTAAAGAACCTTTAACCAGTGAAACATTTGACAAAATAAAACAAATCATAGAAGAAAATAAAAAATAATTATTTGAATATGGCCTTTTTATATTATTTATCCATACCTTACTGTAAAAGATTAGCATTTCCATCACTACTACTCTAAGGAATGTTGTCCTCGATTAAGGTTTGTAAAGCTCACTTGCTGGATGTCTAATACTCATCGCTCGTTCAGGATTTTCTAAATCTTTCCAACCATATTGTCGATATAGCCCGTGTGCGTCTTTGGTAAACAAAAACCAAGTCCTTAAACCTTGAACTTCAGGATGGTTCATTATGGTCTCAATTAACCACTTTCCTAGACCTAATCCACGGTATTTAGTATCTATAAATACATCAGCTAAATAAGCAAATGTTGCTTTATCTGTTATGAGTCTAGCAAATCCTATGAATGCATCATATTGTAATTCTATTACTGAAAAATTTAACGAGTTTTCAATTGATTTTCTAACCAATTCAAAGGGAATATTTTGAGCCCAATAAGATTCAAAAGCAAGATAGTTATAGAGCTTCGTAAGATCAATTTTTCTAGGATTAGTAGTTATTTCAAAACCTTTTTTTTTTATTGAGTAATATTCAGACATATAATTACCTTGATGCACAAATTTAATATGGAAAATAGCTTAAAAAAGAAATCTTTGGACTTGTTTTAAAATTACCTTTATCGGGTCTAAAAAGAAATTCAAGGAATGTATTTCTTTTTCAGTTTAGTATCATAACTTTTCATTTCTATTTAAAAAAGAGATTGCACTCAGTAAATTATTTTCCAAACTCACTACATATACCTAAAGTTTAATCATTACGATAATTGAAACTTTTAAATAAAGAATTTTATAAAAAAATTATAATTAGATTATATATTTTAATGAGAAGTCAAAATTCCTAAATAAAATTAATTTTATAACTTTTGGTAGATATAATTGTTGTTAAATCAAAACAAATCATTAAAAGAAAAATTTTGAATCTAAAAACAACGAGCATTTATTATTATTAAATGTCGTATTAATTAATCTCATTGTTTTTATAAAATATGAAAATTAAATCATTATTCCATTACATTATATTTCATGCTTACATTCGTTAAATAGTAATGAAAAATGCTTTTAATAATAATTTCTTTTGAAGTAATCTCGGATACGACAAACGTTTTTTAAAATTAGTATTTCTTATTTATTTAAAGGTGAAATTATTTTTTGCAAGAATATTTACAAGAAACAGAGTTTTTTGATTACAGCTCACCTGTAATTAAAGAAATCATAGCATCTTTGCATTTAGACGGTCTTAGCGATCAAGAAAAAGCTATTAAACTTTTTTACTACGTTCGTGATTCAATTAAGTACTCAGTAATTATTAATTCATTTGATCCTATTATTTTCAAAGCCAGTTATGTCTTGCAACAAGACTCTACTTTTTGCATTCCTAAAGCGGTTGCATTGGGGACATTATCAAGAGCTGTTGGAATTCCCAGCAGAATCCATTTCGTTGATTTTGTAAATCATAGATTATCATCCAAGTTAGCCAATCTATGGGGCACAAATGTCATGGCTATGCATTGTTATACCGAATTTTTTTTAGACGGAAAATGGGTTAAAGCGACTGCTTCACTTGATTTAGGAACCTGTGAAAAGCATGGCTTTATACCAGTTGAATTTGATGGTACCCATGATTCAACTATCAAAGAAAAAGACAGACAAGGTCGAAAACATGCTGAATATATCAAAGATCGAGGAACTTACGCAGATGTCCCGGTTGATGAAATAAAAACAGTTATGGGTGAGACTTACCATGCTAAATCTGATAAAAAATTAAATGAAATTTTCAATGCTAAAACTCCTCTTTTTAAAGAAATTAAATCTTAATTTGAAATTATGGACTCGTTTCTATTTCAACTTAAAGAAATAAATTTATTTGCATTTTATTGTTTCCAATATCATTAGAATTATCTGTGCATTTATCCTTTTTATTGATCGATTCTCAATACTACTCAATTAAAAACCAAGATTTTCAATTGATAAAAGAAATTAAGCTAATAAAGAAAATTTGATGAAAAAAAAATTTAACGAAATTTAGAGACATTGTATATTATAAATTATCTTTGATAATGCAGCTGTTTAATTTACATATTCATTCCTTCAAAGGTTTATAATTTTTTCTGGTCCGTATTATCTAGTTAATTTGGTTCAAGGAAAAACAGCTGATTTTGCTAAAAACTACTACTGGTGGAATGGATATTATTTCAATATTGCATCACCTAATACAATCCAATTAACTTAAGTTCCAGAAATTGCCATCAGGATAAACGATTTGGAAGCAGGTTCAATTGACGAAGGAGATATTCCTCTTTTGAACCTTTCAGATTTTGGGGTAACTGCAACTAATACAACTTCTATTTCTGCTGGGATTTTGTCTTATGTCTATCTAAATCTCACTAATGTGTTCATAGGTATTAATCTGAATAATTCGCTACCATCGGTCAAATCATTGAAGATTCAACGATTTCTAATTACAATTATGGAACTCATGACGTTTCAAGACTTTTGAAATATTCTTGGAATGATTCTAATGGCAATCCCCAACTGGCAAGTCTTAATAATCCTTTTTCTGCTCTTTTATTTCGAAAATCTTTTGCCTATGCCTTTCCACCAACTGCTTTTATTAATCAAGCACTTTTGGGTCTATTTCAACTAACTTATTCGTTCAATCTATCAACTCTTTGAACACATATTTATTAATTGCCTATACCATATACAGGAAAAGTAGCAAACACAATCAGCCAACCAAATTAATATTTTGGGTTTACTTAAGAAATATCTTCAAATTTAAAAAAAATATAAATCTACAAGTAAATTCATTAAGTACTGAGACGTTAGATAAAATTGAACAAATTATTGACGAAAATAAAGAAAATTAATGTTTCGTAAAACCTGAAATTGATTTTTAAAAGGTATAGATGATTATGGAAAGATTACTGAACTGTTTTCTATTAAATGCTTTTATTTGTATTCTCGAAAATTATTTTTCAGAAATCAATTCTCCTTTGAATATTACCTCATTGAGGAACTAGATTCCATGGAACAGATCTAAATAAGATTCTTAATTAATTTTAAAATCAAATTCTATTTTCAATAATTAAATTCTCATATTAAAAATGCCTTTATTTCGGTTATAATCCTAAATGTGAATTTGAAAAAGTAAATAATTATATAAACAATAACATTTCATCGAACGATATTTACTTTATAATTAATTATATCAAAAATTGGCTTTCCTGTATAATTTTCACCTTGTTTACCAGAATAATAAAGTGAATATATTATTCCTTTTATTCCAATATTACCCATTCTTAATAATGCCATAAATGGCCTATTAATCATGATCATGACCCATTTTAATAGAAATTTGGGTAATATGGAAGCTATTTTGAGGAATAATTTCAAATCATTTCTATCATAAGGATCTAAACTGCCAACAGCATCGTCCACATATTTTATGCACCCTAATTCAGAAAAAGAAGGAAAATCATTATTTTTAGGGCAAAGAATATCTCCAAGTTTGGCTAATCCTTTGATTTCTCTCTTATTCAAATAATCAGATGTAACTACCATTTTGTGACCTCCTAAAATTGCTCCGTGGCCTTTTCAGACAAAGCCATGATTGTCAATGAAGGATTAATACCTGGAGCAGATGGAAAAATGCTTGAATCAGCTATATAAATGTTTTTATGTTTATGCATTTGGAATTGTTCATTGACTATTGATGTTTGAGGATCAGTACCTATTGGACAACCACCCATTAAATGAAGACCAAACCATATAGGAGCACTGTAAATTTTTTTAGCTCCCATGTTATTAAAAATTGAAGTAACAGCTTGTATTCCAGCTTTCCCTCTTTTCTTATCTTCAGCAGTTATTTTTTTCTTGATTTTTAATCGATTTTTCTTATCTAGAGAAAAAGAGCCAGGACCAACATCTCTGACAGCAACTTCGATATTTGCAATATAACTATATTTTCCAAACTCACTACATATACCTAAAGTTTAATCATTACGATAATTGAAACTTTTAAATAAAGAATTTTATAAAAAAATTATAATTAGATTATATATTT
>DAHXPE010000487.1 GCA_027364495.1 Candidatus Heimdallarchaeota archaeon
ATTAGCTTTTCCTCCTGTAAATGTGAATTCATATTCATCCAAAACCCTTCATGATGAAAAATCACTGGAGGGGAGTTTAATGTAAGATTAAAGTCAATATTGCCTGAGTCCAAAACTCAAGCATTAAGCGAACAAAGCCACGATTATTATAAATTAAAAATTAAAAACTAGAAATCTTTAAGTATTTCATGTATTTAAAGATTATCTTTTCTTTAAAGAGATTTTGGAATGAGATTTGCAAGAGGATTCATGGTAGGAGCAATAAGATTCATAATATGGGTACTAGCTTTGATAAGAGAATATTGAAAACTGAAAATATTTTATAAATTAAAGTTAAAATTCTTTAAAGGTCTAAATTTTCTAAAGAATTTAAAAAATCTTTGTAAAATCTTTGGTAATAGGAGTTTGATTGGATTTCCATAGATTCACCAAGTCTAGCTTTTTCTAATTCCTCAATTATCGAATCTCTTGAATAAAAAGACATGTGATTATCATCGATTTTAAGAAATCTAAATAAAACGATCTGCAATGTAAAAAGAAAAATGTTTTTTACTTTATTTCTAGGTCCTAATTTACTTATATTGGCTTCAAATTCATTCCCTACACCTCCTCCATGGACTATGTTACTGCGTAGAAAATAAAGAATTCTTCCTAATTTATCAATCAAAACTCTATCTGAATATGACTGGCCGATTAATAGTGCAAGATTAGTCCTAAATTGAAATGAAATTCCAGTATATCTGTTAGCCAATAAAGTTTCCAATCCAATTACACTATCTAAAATTGCATCATTGAGATTTTTGGTTTTTATAGCTCGAAAATATTTGATAATAGAAAGGGTTATAGGATCATCTGATTTTAATTGTTTCCTAGATTTTGGATAATTTCTCAAAAACCAAATATTTTCATCATTCAATCTAAAAACTGTATTAGGTTGGAAATTTAGATTTCTTATTTTTGTCCATTCAGGAAAACTTGATCTACCCATACCCTCAGTCATAGTAGAATATCCACCATAATAATTTATTGAAAAATCTCTGTAAACTCTAGTTTCTGGGAGAATTAATAATCTTACCTCGACATTTTGAAAACCCAGTAATAGAAATGCTTCTTCAATGTAATATGGATCAATTAATCTAAATGGAAACTTCTTATCCAACTCATTTGTGTTCTCGAATCTTGAATTAAGTTCATTTAAAGTAACTTGAGCAATTCCTACCATCCAACTATTACAGTGTTGGAGCCAATTGTAGGAATCAGTATCACTTCCTCCAAAAAATTAACAGGAACTTTCATTAGATGAACAATGGTATTTTTTTGATCAATTGATGGTTTAATGAATTTTAAATCGTTATTAATGAATTTCTGATCGCCATTAAAATCGGCACCAAATATAGCATAAATTAACTTAAGGTTAAAAGGCTCATTAGAAAAATACGGTATAAAACCTTCCCATAATAAATTAAAAGATTCATTATTAAATTTAATTGGATAAATTGAAGATTGGTCAGAATTATCAGCATTTTCAGTAGCTAATTCAAAATAGGAATAAACAAATGAGCCAAAAGGTGTCGCTAAAGGATTGAAAAAATCTTCATGTTGGTCAGAAAAGAATTCGTTTATGATTAGAAAATCTCTTTGATAATCAAAACTTGATGAAAAAAAATTAGTTTCTAAAAATGATTTTATAATATTGAAATCCAAAGAATTGAATGTTTTATGAATAAGGGAATTATTATCATTAAGAAAAAAAATACCCTCCCAGGAAGGTTGAGTAGGAATATTATTTGTTTCTGAAAGGAATTGGTTAATTTCATCAATAATCATAATTAAGGACGATTTAATTACATCTCTTACTTCAAAAATTTCATTTGAGTTGAGTAATTTCATTTCAAACACTTAATAAAATTATAAATTGTTAAATAAAATCATTTTTTAATTTATCCACCAATTATTAGGATTTTCTGAAACAAAGTTCACACTGACAGTTCTATCAGCATAGTTTAATAAATTCTCGTTATAATTAGCTTTTTGAACAATTAGTAAAATTTTGATTCCCAAATCACTTAATTCGTCTAATAATTCTGAAAAATCGCCATCTCCAGTGATTATTAATACCTGGTTAAAGAAACCACTCAATCTTACAACATCAAGACAAGACTGCATCATACTATAATCAACAGCGTTTTTTTCAGAACCATTGATAATTTTAAGATGGAAAGTTTCCAAAGTATTAATAACTCGAGTTTACCCTTTTAAGTCATTATGCCACCTCGGTTAATTTTGCTTGAAATTTAACTTCCACTGGATCAGGAAGAATATTAGTCGTTGCCCTAACATGATCATGAAGTTGTCGTGGAGTAAGAGTAAATCCATAGTTT
>DAHXPE010000491.1 GCA_027364495.1 Candidatus Heimdallarchaeota archaeon
GATTCTAAATCTAAAATTATGTCAATTGTCAAAAATAGAATATATTACGATTATATTTCTATTAATTGGAATATTCCGTATGATTCTTCAGAGAATATATTATCAAATAATCCCTGTAATCTTACTCCTGTTGATAAAATATATGATTGTACTATTGAAGAGCAAGAAATAGAAATTAATGAGAAAATTTCTGAACCAACCTATTACATAATAAATAAGGAAGATATAGATTTAATTGAGCCTCTTATTTCTAAATATAAAACATCAGCTACGGATAAAGATATTAGCAAATTTTGTCACAGGTTTGGACAGAAGAAATCAAAAATAAATAAAATATACAGAGCTTGGAAAAATCAAATTAAAATTGAAAAGCAATTAGATGAAATACAAATTATTATTGATAAATTTGGAAAAATAGGAAGAAAAGGATCAGTATTTGCATTCTTGAAAGGAAAGGGTTTTGATAATAGAAATCAAGAAAATTTGTATAGATTATATCTCCGTTACAAAAAAGATGAACTGGGAGATAAAGCAAGATCAAGAGATTCATCTTTTAGTGAAAATATTATCGATAGTATGAAAGAAACTTTAAAAAAATGGAATAAAGACGGAAATGCACGATTAGATTTAACTTACGATGACTGGAAATATGATCTAATAAACGTAAAAAAAATACCAGAGTACAAAATTGAAACAATTAGAATTAAAGATAAAGATACTGGTAAATACGTTGAAAAAGAAATCAAGAAAAATATTATTCCTAGTTTATCAACATTTACAAGTTACTCAAGGAAATTACCAAAAATAAAAAGAAGTACAAAACTTGTTCCCACGACCCACAGAAGACGCCATATAACTTTTACAAACTCCTATCATGAAGGATTCTTTGGAAATTGCTTTATATTACAAATGGACCATACTCTTCTTGATATTGAATTGATCAATCCAATAACAAAACAGCATCTAGGAAGACCTTGGGCATCTATGTTGGTTGATTGCTTAACGAGGTCTATATGGTCAATTTTTATTTCATTTGATCCACCTAGTCAGGAATCAGTAACTAAATGTATTTTAAACGGCTTAATGAAAAAAGAAAAATCTGATTTGTGGAAGGATTGGATGAAATATGCACTTAAAACAAATTATGATTCAAGCCAATATTCATGGCTTGCATCTGGTATTCCAGTTATAATTCAAGTCGATAATGGAAAAGAGTTTCACACAGAATCAGTTGAAAATTTATGTATGAAATTAGACATAATTTTAGAATTTAGGCCCGTTAAGACACCAGAGTATGGAGGATATGTAGAATCGGTTTGGGATACATTAAATGATGCTATTAGAAGTGCTCCTATGGGCGAAAGTAAATATGGCATACCTGGGTGTATTTATGCTCCACCCAAAAGCGCTGAACAAATTACAGATCGTAACAGAAGAAAATTTGTTGTACCTACAGGTTATGATGCTAAAAAGGAGGCTAAATGGGATATCAATAAATTCAAAAACTGGTTGATTCATTATATTATTACACAGTATAATTCTGATACTCATGGAAGAATTATGCATGATTGTGATCAGACTTGGCTCAATTCAAGTCAAGGTTTACATGGATGGGAATTTAGTGGGTCCACAAGGACTATAGATGAAAAAGATACTCTTAAAGAAATTGAGATTGAATCAAAGATAATCCCTTCTCATAAGGGGAAATACAAAAATCCCACATTGCAAGATAAAGGGATTAGGATAGAAAATATTTACTATACAGCTGATTGGATAGAACAATGTAGGAATTCAGATTTATTAAAAAAGGGTGATAAAATTCCTGTTAGAATCAGCAACTGGGATATCCGTTTTATTTGGGCAGAACATCCAGAAACAGGAAAATTTTTGCCATTAAAAGGATATAAATATGATAGATCTGAAAGAGTCAATCAAGAACTAAGTCGAGCTCACATGAATGACTTTCCATTAAGTAGAAAAGAAGTGGAAGACGCCATCAAATATTTTAAAGAAACAAAAGTTGATCGAAAGGACACATCCCTTTATATTGAGTATATGAGACGTTTAAGTGAGGGAGATAAATTAACGAAAAGAGAACAACAATTTTTATTAAAAAATTTACAAACTGTAATGCCTGAATTAACATCTTTTGTAGAATTAGTGACCATAATCAAAAATAAAGAGTATGAAAAGCTCCCAATTCCATCAGATTTGAACAAGGAAGAAATTATTGATCTTTATAAAACAATCAATTCTGAAGGAGGTACGATTTATTCTCAAGAAAAATCTGAGAATAAAATTGATCAAAAACTATCCGAAACTGATGAAAAAATTGTTTTACCAAAAATAGATAGAAGTAAGATATCTGAGATTAAGAATCAAAGAAAAATAAATGAAAAAATAATTA